>NZ_JAWJTG010000015.1:0-82563 GCF_032911605.1 Stenotrophomonas mexicanensis | reverse complement strand
CGCCGTAAACCCGTCCCTGGGGGCTCGATGGCGCCATCCATGGCGCCAACGGTCCCGCGCCCCCACCCCGACCGACCCCTGACAGTTTTCGGGCACGTCCAGCCACGGAAAAGAAAAAAGAAGATCAAAAGCAAAAGCAGCCTGGCTGGCCGCTTTTTGTAGAGCCGAGCCCACGCTCGGCTGATTTCAGGCCCGTCCGCGAAGCCGACCGCAGGCTCGGCTCGCGAGCAAGCGCAGCGCGCGACCCGCTTCTGCTGTTCTTTTTCTTCTCCGTGGGTGGTGCAGACCACCGCCATCTGTCAGAGGACGGTCGGGTTGGGTTCGCGGGGGTGTCCGCGGCACGGATGCCGCGGCCAAGCCCCCATGGACGGGTTCACGGCGTCCCCCGCGAACCCAACCCGACCGTCCAGCGCGACGGTTTTGCATTTGGCGACCAAACATCGCCGGCCACGAGGGGCTGCGCCGTTGGCTGGATACTACGGCCACCAGCCACGCCCGAACCGGGCGAAATGATCGGCCGCGCGTTCGAACGGGTTACGCGCACTCACCCCGCCACACAGCAGGTACACCGGCAGGTACAGCGGCCCCAGCACCATGTACTGGTAGACGTGCGCGCGTTCGTGGTCATCCAGCCGGATCAGCGGCTCCACGCCCCACCCCGCCTGATGCGCATAGGTGCGGCAGGAAATGCCCAGGTCATGGCCGGTATGCAGGATCACGTTGCCCAGGGTGATCGCCCCGCCTGGTCCCCACGGCCAGCGATCGAACACCAACGCGCTGTCACGGCGGCTCCAGCGCAGCGTCGCGCCGCCGAGCATGCCGGCCAGTCCACCGATCAGGCCGAGCAGTGAATTGGGGGACGTCCACACCGCGCCCAGCACCTGCAGCGCGCGCAGCCAGACCGGCCAGGGCGTCACGGGAGTCTTCAATCGGCCTCGTTGGGAATCAGCAGCCACAGGATCAGGTAGACCAGGATGCCAGGAAAGGCCGCCGAGCCGATCGAGACCAGCACGAACACGATCCGCACCAGCGTGGGGTTCCAGCCGAAGCGGTGGGCGATGCCGCCCATCACGCCGGCAATCATGCGGTCGTTCAATGAACGCGACAGCGTGCGCGGCGTGGTGTTCATGGCGGTTCTCCTGGGCTACGGGAAAAGCAGTCGAGCAAGGCTCGACTCTACACCGCCCCCATGTCTACGGCGTGCGGTGGCGCAGGGCCTGCAGGCGTGCGCCGAACCAGGCTGCCGCGGTCTGTTCAGGCTGCCCCGGGCACTGGATGCGATAGGGCTTGCCGCTCATGCTGCTCTGGCTGGCGGCGCGCTCGATGAACTGCTCGGCGCTGTCCACCATGTCCTTCTTCAGCAGGTAGTCGTACTTGCGCTGCAGGTGCGACCGCGCATCGCTGCCGTCGTACCAGCTGCCATTGCGCTGGAACCGGCACTGGGAGCCGTCCAGGCTGGAGATCAGCTGGGCGATCTCCCGGCGTGCATCCGTACTGGGTGCGGCGTGGGCAACAGGTGCTGCCAGCAGCAGCGTGGCAAGCAGCAGCGTGAACCGTTGCAACATCATTATTCTCCAAGGCAGTCGAGCAAGCTCGACTCTACAAAAAGCGAAGCAAGCCTTACACGTCGCGCGCCTTCAACCAGCCATCGATCGTGGCCGGCACTTCGCGCTGCGCGCGACCGGACACGTAGATGCCGATATGGCCGCCGCGGAAACTGGACTCGGTGTAGTCCTCGGTGCCCAGACGCCCGCGCATCGCGCGCGAGGCATCCGGCGGCACCAGATGGTCCTGCTCGGCGTAGATGTTCAGTACCGGCAGGGTCACCTTCGACAGATCCACCGCCTCTTCGCCGATCCGCACCGTGCCGTTCATCAGCCCGTTGCCCTGGTAGAACTGCTTGATGAAGTCGCGGAACGCCTCGCCGGCCAGGTCCGGTGAATCGAAGATCCACTTCTCCATCCGCAGGAAATCCTCCAGCGCAGCCTTGTCATCGAGGATGTCGAGCAGGCCGACGTACTTCTGCACGTTCAGGCGGAACGGCTTGAGCATCAGGTAACTGGCATTCATCAGGTCGGCCGGGATGTTGCCCAGCGTGTCGACCAGCAGGTCCACATCTACCTGCCGCGCCCAGTGCGAGAGCATGTTGTCGGCGGTGTGGAAATCGACCGGGGTGACCATGGTGATCAGCTTGCCCAGCTTCTGCCGGCGCAGCGCGGCGTAGCACAGCGCGAACACGCCGCCCTGGCAGATGCCGAGCAGGTCGACCGGTCCACCACCGCGCGCGCGCAGCGCATCGACCGCGCCATCGATGTAGCGCAGCAGGTAGTCCTCCAGGGTCTGGAAGCGCTCCGAGCGATCCGGGTAGCCCCAGTCCAGCACGTAGACGTCCTGCCCCAGCGCCAGCAGCTTCTGCACCAGCGAACGGTCGGCCTGCAGGTCGACCATGTACGGCCGGTTGACCAGCGCGTAGACGATCAGCAGCGGCGTGCGCCTGGTCGGTGACTGTTCGCCGACGAAGCGGTACAGCACCACCTTGTCGTCGCGCCAGACTTCCTCGCGCGCGGTCACGCCGTAGTCCACGTCTTCCACCTGCGGCAGCAGCTTCAGCCCTTCCATCAGCTTGCGCTGCATGGCCAGGGTTTCCTGCATCAGGTCATCAGCGTTGAAGCCCAGCGGTCCTTTCATCGGTCACGCGTCCGCGTGGAAGTACGGGGCGCTGCCTTTGGTGCAGCCTTCTTCGCAGGCGCCTTTTTCGCAGCCGCCTTCTTTGCCGGCGCGGCCTTCTTCGCGGCCTTGCGCGCGACCGGCTTCACCTTCGCCGGCGCCGGCTGTGCCACCGGATCGACCTCGCCCGTACCGGCCATGGCCGCCACCTGTGCCTGCAGGCGGCGCAGACTGCGCTCCAGCTCGGCGATGCGGCGGTGCGCGGCGTCCATCTCACTGCGGGTCGGCAGGCCGATCCGTTCACTCATCTGTTCCACCTCGCGCTGCAGGCCGGCGCGCAGGCGCATCTGAGCGTTGCCCAGCGCGGCATACACCTGCTGGAACGGTTCGGACATGGCGACCTTGGCGTAGGCCTCCTCGGCCACTTCGATCCACAGGTCGAACATCGCGCGGGCGCTGGTCAGCTGGCTGCCCGGCTGCTCGTGCTCGGCCAGGCGCTGCTCGAACAGCGCGAAGGCCTCATCCAGCGCCTGCTTGATCTGATCGACATAGGCGCGCGAATGCTGCTGGTATTCCTCCTGCGCCCGCAGCAGCGCCTGCCAGCGCGCCTGGTGCTCGCGGCCGGGCCCGAACGCAGGGCTCTGCAGCCACGGACCGGCCTGCAGCTGGAACTGCTGCAGCCAGGCGGCAAACTCCGGTACAGCGGCGCCAGCGTGGGTGCTGCCACGGGCGCCCTGCAGCATCCACTGCAGCATGCCGTCGCCCTGCCCCTGCACCGCCTCGCGCCAGGCTTGGGCCACATCGGCACTGCTGGCGTCGCGGCCGGCGAAACGCGCGGCCACTTCCTGCATGGTGCCGTACCAGCTGCCCGCCTGTTCGCGGAAGCGGCGCACGGCATCTTCCGGCGCGCCCTGCCCCTGCTCGGGCAACAGCTGGCCCCACCAGTCGAACAACCGCTGCCAGCTGCCGGGATCGTCACCGGCCGGCGCGCCGGGCGTGCTCGCATGGCGCAGGGCATCGCCCCAGGCGCCGAAGTACTGCCGGGCCAGGGTTTCGAAATCACTGCTGCCGGCGTCGTGGGCCGAGCTGGTCATCGCAGGCCTCCGCAGGGCTGGCTCATGGCTTGGGGATACGCAGGGTCTTGCTGATCATCAGCGACCCGGACAGGGCGAACAACAGCACCATCGGGTGCAGCTGCCACGGGCCGATCTGCCACTGGCCGAACCAGATGTTCTGGCCGATGGCATCGGTACCGGCGGCGATCGCCAGCACGATCACCAGCACCAGGCTGGTCGGGATCGGGGTGCCCTCGAAATACGCGACCTTGCCCTCGTCGCCGGCCAGCGCCTCGGCGGTGACGTTGTAGCGCGCCAGGCGGCTGACGCCGCAGCAGACGAAATAGCTCAGCACCAGCCAGTCCCAGCCGCCCTGCATGCCGCAGGCGTAGGCCAGCGCCGCCGGGGCCACACCGAAGGAGATCACGTCGGAAAGCGAGTCCAGCTCGCGGCCCAGGGTGGAGCTGGACTTGCGCCAGCGCGCGATGCGCCCGTCGAGGGCGTCGAAAATGAAAGCCAGCGGGATCAACGCCATGCCGAACAGCAGGTAGCCGCGCTCGCCGTCCTGCAGGAAGCGCATTGCGGCAAAGACCGCACCGGTGCCGCAGAAAGCATTGGCCAGGGTGAACCAGTCGGCCAGCTGGAATTCGCGCAGCATCGAGAAGTGACGTTTCATGGGGTCTCACGGAGCATCAAGGCCCACAGGTTACCGCGAGCGCCGCCACTGGCGACAGCGCTGGCAGGCCCCAGCCTTCACCGCTCCCTCACCCGTCCTCACCGGCGGTGAATTTTTCGCCACCCATCTTGACAGCCTAGGGGGGTGGCGCCTGTCGCGGCTTATCCACAAAGTTGCCCACGCGTAATCCACACCCCCTGTGGACAACCAGATCTCACCGACTGCGACGCTGGACATTTCCTCATCACCCCGAAGCGGGGTTTCCCTACTTCCCAAGCCACAAGGTCGGCGCTATGGTCACCGGCGGACCCGCCGCCGCCACGTCCGAAACTCTGCAACGGACGATGATGATGCTGGATGCTCCCACTCTGGCCGCACAGCTGCGGCAGCCCCATGGCGAGGCCGCGCTGGCGGTGGCTGACTCGATGAACCGCAGCAACGGCGCACTCAACCTGGCCGCGATCGGGCTGCTGGCCGTCGGTACTGGCGAACGGGTCCTGGAGATCGGCCCCGGCAATGCGGCCTTCGCGCCGCTGATGCTGCGGGCCGCCGACAGCCACTATCTGGGTATTGAGCTGTCCACCGCCATGGTCGAGGCCGGCAACCAGCGCCTGGCCAGCGCCGGGTTGGCCGAGCGTGCCGCGATGCGACACGGCGACGCTCATGCGCTGCCGGTCGCCGATGCCGCGATGGATGCCGCGCTGGCGGTCAACACCCTGTACTTCTGGCCGAACCTGGCGCCGGTGCTGGACGAGATGGCGCGGGTGCTGCGCCGGGGCGGCCGCCTGTGCCTGGCCTTTGGCGACGCCAGCTTCATGCGAAACCTGCCATTTGCTGCCGACTTCCAACTGCATGAGCTGGACGCGGTGGAGCTGGCGCTGCGTGTGTCGGGCTTCCGTGTCTCGGCCTGGCGCAGCCACCGGGAATCCGCAGCCGGAAATGACAGCCAGATCCGCGAAAAGCACTTCCATCTGCTGCTGGCACAGCGGCGCTGAAGTGGTAGAGCCGGCCGCTGGCCGGCTGCCCCGGCATTCCGGATTGCCGGCCAGCGGCCGGCACTACCCAGCCTGCACCCGCCGCCGCCAATGCGCGAAGCAGAACACCTGCATCACCAGCATCGCCAGCAGCCCCAGTGGCCACGCCCACCACAGCCCGGCCAGACCATGCCGCGCCTGCAACCACATCGCCAACGGCAGCTCCAGCAGCAGTACCGCTGCCATGCCCAGCAACGCTGGCAGCAAAACCGTGCCGCTGCCGCGCATTACCCCGACCAGCACCGCGCTGCCTCCCATCGCCAGCACGCCCCATACCACCGTGCGCAGCTGCGATGCGGCCAATTCGCGCACCTCTGCGGCCGCCAGAATCAGCCCGGTCAGCCAGGGCGCCAGCGCCATCACCAGCAGCACCACCACGCTCAGCATCGCCAGCCCAAGCAGCACACCGGTGCGAGCGATGGCGGGCAGCCGTGCCGTACGCCCCGCGCCCATCGCATGCGCCGCGAGGATGGTGGCGGTGATCCCCAGCGACATCGCAGGCAGTTGCACCCAGCTCATCAACTGGTTGACCGCACCGTAGGCGGCCGTGGCCGTGTAGCCGTCGCGGTTGATCCAGCCCAGCAACACGATTTCGGCAATGGCCAGGCTGAGCATCTGCAGCGATGACGGTACGCCGATGCGCAGCATCGCGCGGATGAGCACGCCATCGAAACGGATGGCACGCAGCAGCTCACGTCCCGGCGCCAACGGGTGCCCCATCCTCTGCCACCGCCACATAAGCCAGGCCAGGGCCAGCAGCGAGGCAAATGCCGCCGAGACTGCCGCACTGGCCGAACCCAGCTGCGGCGGGCCGACCCAGCCGAGGATCAGCAGCGGCGTGCACAGCAGGCCGACCACCGTGGCCAGCAGCAGCGCATGCAGCGGTGTCTTCGCATCGCCCACCGCGCGGCTCAGCGCAGTGGCCAGCCACAGCAGGAAGAACACCGGTGCCGTCAGCAGCAGCACGCGTGCGTAGACAATGGACTCACTGAGGACCGCTGCCGGCGTGCCCAACGCCGCCAGCAGTTGTGGCGCGAAACCGCCGCCCAGGGCCATCACCAGCACCGACAACAGCAGGATCAGCGCCACCGCGCTGCCAGCCACGGCGCGTGCCTGCTGGGGGCGGCCCGCGCCCCAGGCCTGGCCGATCAGCACCATCGCACCGGTCGCCAGGCCCATTACCAAGGCCAACAGCAGGAAGAAGACCGGGAAGAACGCAGCCGCTGCAGCCACTGCCTGTGTGCCGAGCAGATGGCCGAGGTAAATGTTGTCCAGCGTGCCTGCGGCCAGCTGCAGCGCATTGGTCAGCAGCATCGGCAGCAGCAGGGTCAGATAGGTGCGCCACAGCGGGGGTGCTGCCGGAGGTATCGGATGTACAGGGGGGCTCATGGGGTTCTCTGGGCAAGGCGCCGCCCTGCCCGGCGTTTCCGCCAGCAAAGCACGCACAGGGGAAGCGGCCCTGGACCCGCGGTCAGGTGGGGCCGTCGCTCAGCAACGGCGCGATGGCTCAGCCGTCGGCGTGGTCCGCAGGATCGTCGAAGGCCAGGCGCAGAGCGTGGGCGCACACATCCGCGGGCCAACTCCGCAACGCCGCTTCCAGGCCCGCGCGGTCATGCGCGAACAGGACACGGATCGCCTCCTCGAAACCCGGCAGGTCACCGGCGATGGTCTGCAGGAAGTGATAGGCACGCTCGCTGTCACGACGCTGGCGGTCCTTGTCAGCACCGGCACGGCTGGCCGCCTCCACCAGCTTGCGCAGCACCACCGAGGCACCGCCAGGCTGCTCGGCCAGCCACGCCCAATGGCGCGGCAGCAAGGTCACTTCTCGGGCGACCACACCCAGCTTGGGGCGGCCACGGCCACGTGGGGTTGCGGGCGCCTCTTCGGCAGTGACGTCGGCATCCGTCCCCACGGCGGCGGGAAACGCTTCGTTTACCCGCGCCAGGAGTTCTGCGTCGCTGCCACGCGTATCGAAATCACGGGTGCGGCCGGTGGCGTTGTCGAACACCAGCAGCGGACCGGCAGCGTTGTCGGCACGCAGTTGCTTCAGCGCCAGCGCGGCCACTTCCGGCGTACCGGAAGCGACCAGGCGATGGCCGTCGAAACAACTGAAGGGAGGAAGTCGGGACGCAGGCATGGCAACGGCATCAGAGGCGATGCGCGAATATTGCCCGGGTAATTCTCTCTCGTCAATATTGCCCGGGTATTAATTAACCAGAAGAGCGTGCCGACCAAAGGTTGGCAGCTACCCGATTTCCCGCTTCACAGGCGGCTGAAGGACCAGCTCACCATGCGCCCGTCCTTGTACGGCATCACGCCGTGGAACGGGCGCGGGTCGGCGTCGAACACCAACGGCAGGAAGTTGCGGTCGCCCTCCCACATCGGCAGGGTGTCCAGCTTGTCCAGATCCACCCACTCCAGCGTGCCCTCGTGGTTGCCGCCGTGCGGGGTGCCCTCGAATCCATCGATGACGAACACGAAACCCAGCCAATCCTCGCCGTGCTTGCCGAAGCCTGGCCAGCTGATGGTGCCGCGCAGGCGCATGCCGGTGCAGTCGATCCCGGCTTCCTCGGCGATCTCGCGGCGCATGCCAGCCGCCACATCTTCGGTGGGTTCGATCTTGCCGCCCAGGCCGTTGTACTTGCCCAGGTGATGGTCACCGGGACGGGTGTTGCGGTGGATCATCAGCACCTGGCGACGATCGGGCGACAGCACATAGCCCAGGGTGGCGACGATCGGGGTGTACGGCATGGGGCAGCATCCAGCGGCAGGTCAGCCGTGGATTATGGCCGATCAGCGCACCAGCGACAGGCGACGCTCGGCAGGCGCACTGGCGCCGTCGGGATCGCGGCGCAGGGTGGCGACACCGTGGCCACGCTCGGCCAGGTATTCCAGCCACTTGCCGAGGAAGGTGTTCATCCGCATGCGGTGGCTGATCAGCTCCGCCGGCGGCGGGTACAGGCCCATGGTGTCCTGCCAGCGACGGCCGACGTAGCAGTGGGTGGTCTCGGCCTGGCGCGCGTCACGGTACAGACGCACATAGGCCGACGGATCCGGCTCACCGGTGACCGGGTCGGCCAGGTCGTAGGTCAGGCGCAGTTCCACCGTGTAGCGGTGGCACTCGATCACGTCCAGGCGGACATCCAGGCCGTCGCCGATCGAGGAAATGTAGCTGCCCGCCACCAGTCCGGCCGGTTCGAACAGACGCACCAGATGGCGGTAGTTTTCCGCGTACAGGCCCATGAGCCAGCTCAGCCGGCTCAGGCGGGGAATGCGTTCGGTGCGGGGCAAGGCTCGGGCCATGGGTCGATCCTACACGTTGGTGCTTCAACGTGGGGGCGCGCACGTGCAAGCCAACCCCTGGGTAGTGCCGGCCGCTGGCCGGCAGCCCCGCATCACGGCCGAGGGTGCATCGACCAGCCGGCCAGCGGCCGGCTCTACCAGACGAGGATCAATACAGCTCGCGCTGCAGCCCCAGCGTAGCCAGCACCTTGCTGGAAATCTCCTCGATCGAGGTATGGGTGGTGCTCAGGGTCGGGATCCGCTCCATCTGGAACATCACCTCGGCCGCAGCCACCTCGCGCTTGCAGGTGTCCAGGTTTGCGTAGCGCGAGTTCGGGCGGCGCTCCTGGCGGATCTGCTGCAGCCGGTCCGGGTCGATGGTCAGGCCGAACAGCTTGCGCCGGTAGTTGCGCAGGCGTGGCGGCAGGCGGTCGCTTTCCAGGTCTTCGTCGGTCAGCGGGTAATTGGCCGCGCGCACCCCGTAATGCAGGGCCAGGTAGATGCAGGTGGGCGTCTTGCCGGCGCGTGACACCGCCACCAGGATCACATCGGCATCGTCGTAGTTCACCGCGATGCCATCGTCATGGGTCAGGGCGAAGTTCATCGCGTTGATGCGGCGGTGGTAGGTGTCGAAATCGACCATGCCGTGGGCCTGGCCGACCCGGGCCAGGCGCGGACTGGCCAGTTCACGCTCCAGCGGCTCGATGAACGGCGCAAACACATCCAGCATCAGCGCGCCGCTGTCGGCCAGGATCAGGCTCAGGCTCTGGTCCACGCAGGAGTTCACCACGATCGGCCGGACCTGGTACCGCTCCCCTGCCGCCTGGATCCGGGCGCAGGCTTCACGCGCTTTTTCGGGGTCGTCGACAAACGACATGCGATCGGTAATGAAGCTGAACCCGGAGAACTGGGTGAGCAGGCTATGCCCAATGGTTTCAGCGGTGATACCGGTTCCATCGGAAACGTAGAACACCGGACGGATGGTCGACATGCGCGCTTTTACCCCCTACGAAGCCTAAAAAGGCCGCCAGCACAAGCTTGTGCCGACGGTACTCTGCCCGGCATCATATCGGCTTCTTCCTACGGACGCGGCCATTCCAGCCCGCCTCGGGCGATGGCCAAACGGAGCATCGCGCTTGAACGAGAACATCCTGTGGTTGCACGAACTGCGTCTGGCCGATTTGGCCCGCGTAGGCGGCAAGAATTCGTCGCTGGGCGAGATGATCGGCAACCTGGCCGGTCTGGGCGTTTCGGTGCCGGGCGGTTATGCCACCACCGCTGAAGCCTTCAAGGACTTCATCGCGCACAACGATCTGTCCAAGCGCATCTTCGACAAGCTGGCCACGCTGGACGTCGAGGACGTCAACGCGCTGACCGCAGCGGGCAAGGAAATCCGCACCTGGGTGATCGATGCCCCGCTGCAGCCGCAGCTGGACCAGGACATCCGCACTGCCTACGCCCAGCTGAGCGCCGACAACGGCGGCGGCGACGTGGCCGTGGCCGTGCGTTCGTCGGCCACCGCCGAGGATCTGCCGGATGCCTCCTTCGCCGGCCAGCAGGAAACCTTCCTCAACGTCACCGGTGCCGACGACGTCGTGCACAAGGTCAAGGAAGTGTTCGCCTCGCTGTACAACGATCGTGCCATCGCCTACCGCGTGCACCACGGCTTCAAGCATGAAGACGTGTTCCTGTCCGCCGGCGTGCAGCTGATGGTGCGTTCGGGCGTCGGTTCGTCCGGCGTGCTGTTCACCCTGGACACCGAGTCCGGCTTCCGCGATGTGGTGTTCGTCACCTCGTCCTTCGGCCTGGGCGAAATGGTCGTGCAGGGCGCGGTCAACCCGGACGAGTACTACGTCTACAAGCCCACCCTGCAGGCCGGCAAGCCGGCGATCCTGCGCCGCTCGCTCGGCAGCAAGGCGATCCGCATGGTGTATTCGGATGTTCCGGGTGAGCGCGTCCGGATCGAGGACACCCCGGTCGAACTGCGCAACACCTTCTCGATCAGCGACGAGGACGTGCAGGAACTGTCCAAGCAGGCGCTGGTCATCGAAAAGCACTACGGCCGCCCGATGGACATCGAGTGGGCCAAGGACGGTGTCAGCGGCAAGCTGTTCATCGTGCAGGCGCGCCCGGAAACGGTGAAGTCGCGCAGCCATGCCACCCAGATCGAGCGCTTCGCGCTGACCGAAAAGGGCGGCAACGTGCTGGCCGAAGGCCGTGCCGTCGGTGCCAAGATCGGCTCGGGCGTGGCCCGCGTGGTCAAGACGCTGGACGACATGAACCGCGTGCAGCCGGGCGACGTGCTGATTGCCGACATGACCGATCCCGATTGGGAACCGGTGATGAAGCGCGCTTCGGCCATCGTCACCAATCGCGGTGGCCGTACCTGCCATGCCGCGATCATCGCGCGCGAGCTGGGCGTGCCGGCCGTGGTCGGTTCGGGCAACGCCACCAAGGTCATCGAAGATGGCCAGCTGGTCACCGTCAGCTGCGCTGAAGGCGATACCGGCTTCATCTACGAAGGCAAGCTGGGCTTCGAGCGCACCACCACCGATCTGGGCAACATGCCGCCGGCACCGCTGAAGATCATGATGAACGTGGCCAACCCGGAACGTGCCTTCGACTTCGGCCAGCTGCCGAACGCCGGCATCGGCCTGGCCCGTCTGGAAATGATCATCGCCAGCCACATCGGCATCCACCCGAACGCGCTGCTGGAATACGACCGCCAGGATGCGGCAACCAAGAAGAAGATCGACGAGAAGATCGCCGGTTACGGTGATCCGGTCAGCTTCTACGTGGATCGCCTGGCCGAAGGCATCGCCACCCTCACCGCCTCGGTCGCACCGAACGCCGTGATCGTGCGCCTGTCGGACTTCAAGTCCAACGAGTACGCCAACCTGATCGGCGGCAGCAACTACGAGCCGCACGAAGAGAACCCGATGATCGGCTTCCGCGGCGCCAGCCGTTACGTCGACCCGAGCTTCTCGGCCGCCTTCGCGCTGGAGTGCAAGGCCGTGCTGCGCGTGCGCAACGAAATGGGCCTGGACAACCTGTGGGTCATGATTCCGTTCGTGCGCACCCTGGAAGAAGGCCGCAAGGTCATCGAGGTGCTGGAACAGAACGGCCTGAAGCAGGGCGAGAACGGCCTGAAGATCATCATGATGTGCGAAGTGCCGTCCAACGCACTGCTCGCCGATGAGTTCCTGGAGATCTTCGACGGCTTCTCGATCGGCTCCAACGACCTGACCCAGCTCAGCCTGGGCCTGGACCGCGATTCGTCGATCGTCGCGCACCTGTTCGACGAACGTAACCCGGCAGTGAAGAAGCTGCTGTCGATGGCGATCAAGTCGGCACGTGCCAAGGGCAAGTACGTCGGCATCTGCGGCCAGGGCCCGTCCGATCACCCGGATCTGGCCGAATGGCTGATGCAGGAAGGCATCGAGTCGGTGTCGCTGAACCCGGACACCGTGGTCGATACCTGGCTGCGCCTGGCCAAGCTGAAGGCGAACGGCTGAGACCGTGATTGCTGAGGGCTGACGTCGCTTTCATCGGCGCCGGCCCATACTTCAGCTGCATGCAAGCCCCGCCTCTGCGGGGCTTGTTGTTTCTGGCGTCTGCGCGCGCCACCTCCCCCGCTGCAAAGGAGCCCGCATGCTCGCCACTGCCCCACCCGCCCCCGCCGCAACACCCTGGTTCCACTCGCTCGATTGGGAACGCCTGCTGGAGACCTACGGCGTGCCATTGCTGGCCGCGATCGTGGTGCTGCTGGTCGGCATGTGGGTGGCACGACGCCTGTCCAATGCGATGCCACGCGCCACCGCGCGCATGGGCGTGGACCCGATGCTGGGCAACTTCCTGCGCAACGTGGTGTACGCCGCGTCGCTGGTGATCGTGGTGGTGCTGGCAATCGGCACGCTGGGCGTGCAGATCACCCCGCTGCTGGCCGTGCTTGGCACCGCCGGCCTGGCGGTAGGCCTGGCGCTGAAGGATTCGCTGTCCAACATCGCCTCGGGCGTGATGCTGGTGACGCTGCGCCCGTTCCGCGTCGGTGATGTGGTGACGGTGGCCGGGCAGACCGGCACGGTGCGCGAGGTACGCATCTTCCAGACCGTCATCACCGGTGCCGACAACCAGCACACCACCATTCCAAACACGCTGATCACCGCTGCGCCGATCATCAACCTGACCGCCGAGCCGACCCGCCGCGTCGAACTGGTGGTGGGCATCGGCTATGAAGACAACATCCAGCTGGCGCGCGACACCGCGCTGGCGCTGATGAAGGCCGACCCGCGCGTGTTGCAGACGCCGGCACCGGACGTAGTGGTGTACGAACTGGGCGCGCACGCGATCAATCTTGGCATCCGCTGCTACGTGAAGTCGGCCGACTGGTTCGGTACCAAGGTCACGCTGCTGGAACAGCTCAAGCTGGGCTTCGACAAGGCCGGCATCAACATCCCGTATCCGCAGCAGGACATGCACCTGTACCTGCACGGCAAGGATGGCGGCGTGGTCGAGGCCGACGCGCTGGTGCGCGACAAGCCCTGATCCCAAACAGAAATGCCGGCCAGCGGCCGGCACTACCCTGCCCCGCGCACCCTGGTAGTGGCGGCCGCTGGCCGGCAACCTCCAGGATCAGGCGGCGACGCTTTCTTCCAGCGTCGCGTAATCGGTGAACCCGACCGCACCACCGCCGAAGAACGTCGCCCGATCAGGCGGGTTCAATTCCGCCCCCAGACGCAGGCGCTCGGGCAGGTCCGGGTTGGCGATGAACGGGCGACCGAAGCCGATCAGGTCGGCCCAACCTTCAGCCAGTGCGTGCTCGGCGCGCTCGGCGGTGTACTTGCCGGCGTAGATCAGGGTGCCCGGGTAGACCATGCGCAGCGCCTGCTTGAACGCCACTGGCATCAGCGGTGCGTCATCCCAGTCGGCCTCGGCGATGTGCAGGTAGCCCACGCCCAGCTCGCCCAGCAGGTGTGCCGCCGCCAGGTAGGTGGCCTGCGGCGTATCGTCCACCGCGCCCTGCAACGTCGTCAGCGGCGCCAGGCGCACGCCAACGCGCTCACCACCGGCTTCTGCAGTCACCGCCTGCACGACCTCGCGCAGGAAACGCAGCCGGTTCTGCAGCGAGCCGCCATAGCCGTCGCTGCGCTGGTTGGCCTGCGAGTCGATGAACTGGTTGATCAGATAACCATTTGCACCGTGAAGCTCGACACCATCGAAGCCGGCGGCCAGCGCATTACGGGTGGCCTGCGCGTAGTCGGCGATGATGCCTGGAATCTCGGCCTCGGCCAGCGCGCGCGGCATCGAGTGCTGGATCATCTCGCCCACGCCCGCTTCCGGGCCGGCGCCGGTGGGGTCGACAAACACCTTCACGCCCTCGGCCAGCAGCGCCGACGACGACACTGGCGCGGCACCACCGGGCTGCAGGGCCACGTGCGAGACCCGACCCACGTGCCACAGCTGGGCGTAGATGCGGCCACCAGCGGCGTGCACGGCGTCGGTCACCTGACGCCAGCCCTGCACCTGCTCGCCACTGTGAATGCCCGGGGTCCAGGCATAGCCCTGGCCCTGCGGGCTGATCTGGGTACCTTCGCTGACGATCAGGCCCGCGCTGGCCCGCTGCGCGTAGTAGGCGGCCATTTCCGCGGTGGCAACGTTGCCGTCGGCAGCGCGCGAGCGGGTCATCGGCGGCATGACGATTCGGTTGGGCAGGGTCAAGGCGCCCAGGCGGTGGGAGGTGAACAACATGGCGGACATCTCTTGCGGGGGGAGTGCCAGCAAGAATGGGGACCGCCTGCGAAAGGCAACAGGCGTGTTGTGGCAAAACAGTTGTGCCCGGCAGGCAAGGATGGCCTGGCATGAAGGCTCATCAATGCATGGCGTGGATCTACTCCAGGCGGGGTTCCATCCTGATCGTGCCATGCGCTACGCGGTCATAGCAGGTGCGCACCACGTCTTCGCCGTACTTGAGCTCCAGCCGGCGCACGATGAAGTGGCCGCGCGCCATGTCCTGGTAGTAATCGGTGAACATCGTATTGAGCGTCGCACCGGCAGCGGCACCCACGATCGGCACCGCCTGTGCGGCGAATTTCTCGGTAACCACCACGCCGAAGCGCGCCGCTACCTTCTCCACCATCTTCGCCAGCAGCTTGCCAGCCTCCTTCGGCGCTACGCCCAGGGTGAGATCGCGGCCGGTCACCACGCGCCCGGCCAGCTCGGCCGACAGATGGCGCATCACATCGGTGGTGAAGCCGCGGGCCAGGTAATAGCCCGTCTCGCTGGCGTCATCGCGCGGCGAGTTGCCGCCCAGCGCGAACACCTCCAGGCAGGCCTGGCGGGTACTGAACTCGGACAGGTCGAAGCCTTCGCTGCGAGCCACGTCGGCCACGGCGCGCATCATGATGGTGGTCGACACCGGCAGTTCGATGAACAGCGCGGCAAAGCCAAAGGCGCCGCCCACCGCACCGGAGGTCGCTGCGGCCAACTTGTGCCAGCGGGTGGACGCCCCCTTGCCGGGGGTGTTGTCCATGCTCCAAAGCGCCGCCTGCGCCGACTTGGTCAGCGCCGCCTGCACGGCGCCATGGATGCGGTTGGAGACCGAGTTGGGCAGCGCCTTCACCGCGAACTCCAGCGGCGTGCCGACCAGATTGGCCATGCGCGCGGTCAGGGTCGGCGCTTCCAGCAGGGTCACCGCCTGCTGCAGGTCAGACCAGTCGCGGGCGTCATGGGCAATGTCGCGGGGAAGCAGGATGGGCTCGTTCATGGCGCTGATCTTAGCGCCAGGGAGTTGAACGGAGGGTAGTGCCGGCCGCTGGCCGGCAACCTGATACACGTCACGAAGGCCGCTGAATTGCCGGCCAGCGGCCGGCACTACCAGTTCGCGAGTCATCCGGTAGCGCCGGGCCATGCCCGGCGTCGCTGTTCAGACCGTGGGCAACCCCGACAGCGCGCCCATGAACTGGCGATAGTGACGCAGCTCGGCAATCGAATCGTGCACATCGCTCAGCGCGGTGTGGTTGCTGTTCTTGCCGACGCCGGCGGCCACGGTCGGCGCCCAGCGCTTGGCCAGTTCCTTCACCGTGGACACGTCCAGGTTGCGGTAGTGGAAGTACTTCTCCAGGCGCGGCATCTGGCGGTGCAGGAAGCGGCGGTCCTGGCAGATGGAGTTGCCGCACATCGGCGACAGGCCGGCCGGGATCCACTGCGCCAGGAAATTCACCGTCTGCGCCTCAGCCTGGGCAAGGGTCACCGTGCTGTCCACCACACGCTGCCACAGGCCCGAGCGGCGGTGCTGGTTGCGGTTCCACTCGTCCATCGCTTCCAGCGTTTCCAGCGGATGGTGGATGGCGAATTCTGGACCTTCAGCCAGCACGTTGAGCTGGGCGTCGGTGACCACGGTGGCGATCTCGATGATCGAATCGTTGTCGGTATCCAACCCGGTCATTTCCAGGTCGATCCAGATCAGTCGTTCGTTGGCCGCGCCGTTGTCCGCCATGTGTCGCCTCGTTGCTGGGCAGGCGCGCGGCCTACCGGTGATGGAAAGAGGCGCCCATCATACCCTTTAGCCCCTCAGCCCTCGCCGGCGTGGTCTTCCAGCAGCAGCGGAGGCTTGCCGCGCTTGGCGCGGAAATAGTTGGTCAGGCGCATGCTGGCTTCCTTGGCCAGTACCCCACCGTGGATCTCCACCCGGTGGTTGTGGCGGGTATCGCCAATGAGGTCGAACACGCTGCCGCAGGCACCGGTCTTGGGGTCGCTGGCACCGTAGACCAACCGTGCAACGCGCGCGTGCACGATCGCCATTGCGCACATCGCACACGGCTCCAGGGTCACATACAGCGTGCTGCCAAGCAGGCGATGGTTCGCCAGCAGTTTTCCGCCCGCCCGCATGGCCACGATCTCGGCGTGTGCGCTGGGGTCATGCGAGGCGATGTTGAGGTTCCAGCCCTCGCCCAGCAGTTGGCCGTCGGCACCGACCAGCACTGCACCCACCGGGATCTCGTCGAACTCGCGTTGTGCGCGCTCAGCCAGCGCCAGCGCGTGGCGCATCCAGTGTTCGTCGGTGTCGTGCACCGGCACACCCAGGGCGTCGGTCATGGCGGTTCTCGCGTGTCTGCAGGGCCAGGATGGCCGCCGGGGCCGCATTGTACGCCCGCAGCCGTGCAGGCGCCGCTAGCGCGCGTCGAAGCGCTCGCGGGCAGCGTCCAGGGCCGGGAAATTGTGCTCGGCCCAACGGTCCAACGCGGTCAGGGTGTCTACCAGACTGCGCGCAACCTCGGTCAACCGGTACTCCACGTGCAGTGGCTTGCCGCCCAGATCGCAGCGCTCGATCAGGCCGTTGCGCTCCAGCTGTCGCAGGGTCTGGGTCAGCACCTTCTGCGAGATGCCTTCGATCTTCCGCAGCAGCGCACCATTGCGTTGCGGGCCCTCGGCCAATGCCGGCAGCAGCAGCATCACCCACTTGCCGGAGATCAGTGCCAGCGCATCGCGCGCCGAGCAGTCGGCGGCATAGACATCTCCAGGAAAGGCCATGGTTACCTCAAGGTGCGTAATTGCCGGGGCATACCGGCACCGCGAGCATGGTCGCACACTCCACGAACACCTCGCCCCATGCGCGCCCTCATCCTGCTTGCCCACCCCGAACCCCGCTCCTTCAACGCCCACCTGGCCGTGCAGGCGGCTGAGCAGCTGCGGCACGACCACCTGCAGGTGGAGGTGGTCGACCTGTATGCAGAAGGCTTCGATCCGCTGGAAGCGGCCTGGCACCATCCACGGCGCCTGCAGCCCGAGCGCTTCGATGCCCAGCGCGAACAACGCTACAGCGCCGAACACGACCAGTTGCCCGCCGATGTGCGGCATCACCTGCAGCTGCTGCAGGCCGCGGACCTGGTGATCCTGCAGTTCCCACTGTGGTGGTTCGCGGCGCCGGCCATCCTCAAGGGCTGGCTGGACCGCGTGCTGGTCTACGGGCCGATGTACAACAGCCGGCAACGCCACGAGCGCGGCGTGATGCAGGGCAAGCGTGCGTTGCTGAGCGTCACCACCGGCTCTTCGGCGCGGGCATGCGCGGTTGACGGCCGCGAAGGCGATACCCGGCTGTTGCTGTGGCCGTTGATGTACAGCCTGCGCTACGTCGGCTTCGAGGTGATGGAGCCGCATATGGTGCACGGCGTGCGCTCAGGGCTTGCAGCGGAACGCGTGCAGGCCCACGACGAAGCATTGGTTGCAGCCACCCTTTCCTACCGCGAGCGACTGTCGCGATGGCGGCAGTGGCCGACCGTGCCCTTCAACAACAGTGAGGACTTCGAGGATGGTGTGGCGCTGCGCGCGGAAGCGACTGCCTACAGTCCCTTCATCCGCCATCGCAACGCCGGATGAACCCGCACCTGCAGGCACGGCCGGAAAGCTTCACAATGCGTATTCCTGTCAAGCACCTTGGTGAACACATGACCACCCTCCGTCCCTCTCGCGCCGACGACGGCGCCGCCCTTGTCGATCTCTGGCGCCGCGCCGTCGACGCCACCCACGACTTCCTCAGTACCGAAGACCGCCAGGCCATCGATGCCGAAGTGGCCGCTTTCCTGCCGCAGGCGCCGATGACCGTCGCCGTCGATGCACAGGACCAGCCGCAGGGATTCATGCTGATCGATGGCACCCACATGGAAGCGCTGTTCATCGATCCGGACGTGCGCGGGACCGGTATCGGCCGTCAACTGCTGCAGCACGCACTGGCCCTGCACCCGCAGCTGAGCACCGACGTCAACGCACAGAACGCGCAGGCCGTGGGCTTCTACCTGCGCATGGGCTTTGTCGAAACCGGTCGTTCGCCGCTGGATTCGCAGGGCCGCCCGTATCCGCTGATCCATCTTCGGCACAAGGCCTGACATCCGTCGGCAGCAGCTGCGTGCTAGCGTGGCTGCTTTCGATCAAGGAATGCCGTGCATGGATGGTGCAAAAGCCCTGCTGACCCTGTTTGCACTGGGCATCAGTCTGGTCTGGATCCTGGTGCCATTCGCCATCTTCGCCGTGCGCAACCTGTTGCGTGAGGTACTGGTCGAGCAGCGCCGTACCAATGAACTTCTCGAGCATATCGGCGGCTACCGCATTCCGAAGCCGCAACCCGAACCGACCGTCTGGCGCGCGCCTTGAGCAGGAACGCGCCAAACCTGGATCAACCCGTCGCCTCGAAGGCCGATGAGTACTGCACCTCGCCCTGTGCCAGCGGAGGCTGCAGGCAAAGCACCTGGAAGTACTCCGCCGGCACGCCCGGCAGCGCCAGGCCCGGCTCGGCACGGAAGCCGAAGCGCCCGTAATAGGCCGGCTCGCCCAGCAATACACAGCCATGTGCACCCTGCTGACGCAGTGCTTCAAGTGCGGCGCGCATCAGGGCCGCACCGATGCCCTGCCCCTGCCACGCGGGCACTACCGAGATCGGGCCCAGACCAAACCAGCCCGTGCTGCCATCGCTGACCGTCACCGGCGACAGGGCAATGTGGCCGACCACCTGGCCCTGAGTTTCGGCGACCAGCGAAATGCTCAACTCCCCGCGGGCGCGCAGGGCGTCGACGATGAACTGCTCGGTGTGGCTGCTGTGCGGGGCTTCGCGGAAGGCGGCCGAGGTGAGTGCATGGATGGCGGCGTGGTCGGCCGTGGTTTCGGTGCGGATCATGCAGTTCAAGAGAACGCCTTTGATAATGTGATGAATGCGTGAATTATTGATTTACGTCGCAGATTCAACCGCGAGCAGCCCCTGCCAGCAAGGCCAACGCGACGCCCGAATCCCCTGTGCTGCAATCGATTCGCCGGAATACACCGCATCGGGCGCGTCAATAAGCCGTCGCGGCGGTGGCGCAGCGTTCCTGACACGCTCCATAATCGAGAAACCTGTCACCCAGGAAGGATATATGGACATGGACGCACGATGCAGGATCAGGCCATGGGAGTAGCGCTCCCTGAAAGGAAAAGGCAGCCGCTGCTGGCGTTGCTCGCCCTTATCCCACTGGCCGCATGCTCGCCCTATGCTGATGCCGAGCGCGACGTCGCCGCTGGTGGGCGCGGCCTGGCCAAACTCAACCCTGCACCAAAGCAGGGCTACGAGCTGGTACTGACACTTAAGGATGCCCCTGGTCCATTCACGGTGGTCGAGGGCGTTGCCCAGTACGACGTCAGCAACCACAAGGACTGCGGCCGGGTCCTGAGGGCGACCGGTACCGCCAGCCGTATTACCAGCCAGGAGCTCGTCACGCTGCGCAAGGTCGGTGAGAACGAGTACCGCGGTACGTTCTACCTCGACCGCATGCAGGACCAAGACTATTACGATCGCGGCGTCTGTCATTGGACACTGACCGGAGTCGGTGCGATGTTGCGCGCCACGACCGACGAAGCGGACACTCGATTCCTGACGTTCGTCGACAAGGAACGCATGGACGCGAGGAGCCCATTGACTCTCTATTATCCGAGGGTTGCCTATCCTCGCGCCGAGCTTGCTGCCAACTATCCTGCCAGCGGCAAAGAGAATCCTTCGGAGTACAAGGGAGAGCTGCGCGACGCGCTGTTCTCGACCACCACCACTGTGCAGAAACTCGCGCCATGAGCTGCCAGTTCAACCATTCCTACCCCCAAGGAGGCCGACATTGCGCCACAAGATGATCCCGTGCCTTGCTCTGCTTCTATTGACCGCCTGCAATCCGGAGACCGCCATGAACCAGGAACGTGCCGCTGCTGAAGCCGATGTCGCCCAGGGTGGGCGTGGCCTCGCCAAGCTCAACCCCAGCCCGCGCAAGGCCTATGAACTGGTGCTGCGCCTGAAGGATGCCCCCGGTGATTTCGCGGTGGTTGAAGGTGTCGCGCAGTATGACGTGACCAACGAAGACCAGTGTGGGCACATCGAACCTGCCACCGGTACCGCCGCACGTATCACCAGCCAGGAACCGGTGGAGCTGCGCAAGGTCGCCGACGGCGAATACCGCGGCACGTTGTATGTGGACCGCATGCTGGATGAGGACTACTACGGCCGCGGCGTGTGCAAGTGGGAGTTCAGCGGCGCAGGAGCGATGCTAAAGGCCACGGGTGCCGAAGAGGAGACCCGCTTCCTGACCTTCGCTGACGCGGAACCGCTGACCGAAGGGAAAACGCACACACTCTTCTATCCTGATCTCGTTTATCCGCGGGCAGACCGAGTTCCCAATTTCCCGGCAAGTGGCGAGGCTGACCGCAGCGGCTATGCCGCCGATCTGCAGGACAAGTTGTTCACGATCAGTCTTTCCGCAAGTGAGGTGGCCCCGTGACCATCACCTCTCAAGACTACGCTGCGTTATCAGATGACGCATACAAGGACCGCGCCGTCGGTCGACGCGCCCCTGGCCAAGAAGAAAAGGTCGTACTGAACGGCCATGAGTACAAGATCCTTGAGCATGTCGACAATCGGCTCAATGGCTATCAAGGCACCGTCTATCAACGCGTAGATAGTAAAGAGATCGTCATTGCCCATCGTGGTACCGAGCAGATCGCCCGCGACGCGATTCTGACCGATGGTGGAATGGTGGTTGCACGAACAAATGTGCAGGCACCTGACGCGATTGCATTGACGCAGAGAACACTTGAATCCGCCGCACTGCAGTCCCGCTTGAACGGCGGACATACTCCTCAGGTCACCGTCACAGGCCATTCCCTCGGCGGCGCCCTGGCCCAGATCACCTCGCACCACTTCAACGTCAAGGGCGAGACCTTCAATGCCTACGGCGCGGTCAGCCTCAGCTACCGCATTCCGGAAGGCGGCAGCACCATGATCAACCACGTCATGGCTTCCGATCCGGTCAGCGCCGCCTCGCCGCACTTCGGCCAGGTCCGCATCTACGCCAAGCCCGATGAGATCAAGACGCTCGCGGCAAATGGCTTCAGCAATCATGCCCTGCGTGATCTGATTCCGGACCGCCCGATCATCGCGGCAACCAGCTCGTTCGGCGCACACAAGCTGGGCAACTTTCTCGACGAAGGGTCGGTGCTGAAGCACCCGGAAACGCAGAAGCTGGCGAAAGACAACGCCAAGATGATCGAGGAGTACCGCGACGACGTCGAATCACTGCGCCGCGGTGTTACCCGTGCAGCGCGTGGCATCCCGGGCGGTGCCGTCGATCTGTACGACCACATCCGTGGCCCGCTGCAGCCAGGTGAGCCGGCACGCCGCGAGGCGGAGAAGAACGGCCATCACACCAGCATGCTGCGCATGGACGACGCCAACCATCTGGGCAACCCGCTGTTCAACGACGCGATCCGCGGCGTGCACGCACAGGACGTGCGGGTCGGTCGCGTGCCGGACGTGATGAGCACGCAGCTGGCAGGAAGCCTGGCCGCCGAAATGCACGCAGCAGGTGGCAAGCGCATCGACGAGGTGGTCATGAATGCCGATGCCTCGCGCAGCTTCGCTGTGCAGGGCCAGGGTGGCGACCCCGCCCACCTTCGCGTGTCGGTGGATACGGCAGTGGCGATGAACACCCCACTGGAACAGAGCAGCCAGCGCATCGACCAGCAGGCCGCAGGCCAGCGGCTTGCACTGGAGCGCGACCAACAGCTGGAACAGCAACAGAATCAGACCCGCAGCATGCAGGCCTGATGACGGTGCGGGAGCCGGTCACCCCGGCTCCCGATTTACCTCGACACTCCAGCTCAGGGGCTGGAGGCTGCCATCGGCACGGATGTTCCGGCCGTCACGAACAGATCCGGCCCGGAATCCGGGAAGCCGCCACAAGCGCGATCCCCCGGCGCCACCGGGTCGCAGGGCCACTGGCTGCGCGATATCTTTTCGCGCAGCTCGAAGCGATCCCCGGTCCACACCACGAAGGCCAGGTGCTCGCGGCTCCAATCACTGAACGCGCGTGGACCGCCCTTCTGGGCTGTCTCCGGATATTGCACGAACCAGCGCATGGCCGGGCCGAACTGCAGCTTGCTGTGATCCAGCGTGATCCTGCCTTCGCGAGCCAGCTGGCGCACACGATCGGCGTCCGTCAACGGTGGCATGGCCGGCATGACCTCGGCCGTTACATCCCTCGGCGCGGCATCGCCGCGCACCTGGTATACGCGCTGAGCGATGTAAGCTTCGCGGCACTCACCGGCCGGCAGGCGCACCGGCTCCTGCACCTGCACTGTGGTCCCGGCCGCCGGATTGCTGCAGAGGAAAGGCGCCGAGACCAGATAGAACGTGCTTTCGGCGTCACGGCCCTCCAGCGAACGCACCCAGATATCCCCCATCCGCGCAATGAAGTCCGGACGCTGGCCAAAGCCCGGCACCGCCTTGAACCACACCTTCTGGCGCACCTCACGCTCGCGCCAGCTGCGCGGCAGGTGAATGTCCTGCTCGGGAAGTGCCACCAGCACGGCCGCCAGGTGCGCCGGCATCTGCCCCTCGCAGGCACCGATCAGCAGGTCGCCCTGGGCCGCCAGGCGACCGGCCAGATCCACCGGGCAGCGGGCGCCGAGCGCGCGCTCGGTGGCCTGTTCCGGCGGCAACGGCACGATGGCGAGTGCGGGAGGCGTCGGCGGATTGGGGGCGCCCACCACGGCGGGTGATTCGGGCGCCGCAGACGGCGCGGACGTGGGCGCTGCCGCTTGGGTCTGGGTTGGCTCGGATGCAGGGGCCGGTTCCTGCGCCGCAGCGGGTGCAGGAGAGCGCATCGCCGACTCCTGAGCCACCGGAGCCGGTGCATCCGGCACTCCGGCGGCATCAACCACCGTCGGTGCGGCCAACGCAGGCGCTGCTGCCAGCTCGGTCAACGGCGGAGCCTGCGGCAGCGGTGGTGGCGCGTCCTGGGCCTGCGCCAATGAAGCCACCAGACTCAATGACAGGAGCCAGACTGGCGACGGGCTCGGCCGGACAGACGCGAAGCTGGCAACGGCGTGCTGGAACACTGGAAGTACGGTTCGCATGTGGTGTCCTTACGTTGGGTTTCCCTATCGGCGCCGATAAGCGCCACGCGTCGTGCGTCCAGCGCCTGCGGGCCTCCACCCCGCAAGCGCCCCCTTGAATCATATTGAGCGCGAGCGCTGCTCCTGCTCACGGGCAACCGAAGCTGCCTGATCCTGTTGCGAAACACTGGCCGCCACCTGCTGGCTGCTTTGCGCCAACGGCTGCTGGGCGGCCTGTTCCCTGTCTATGGACGCGCGCAGCATCGCCGGATCACCCAACGTGCCCTGCACTGCAAACAACGTGCGTCCGTCGTTGCCCGCCAGCAGATGGTCAATGCGCGACATCCCCGCCTTCTGTGCACTCAGCGCCAGTGCGCCGGCCGCATTGTCCAGTTCCTGCGCACTGCGCAGCCCGCTCTGCGGCCCCATCTGCTGCAGGTGTTGGCGTGCGTCTTGGAACAGGACGTGTCCCGGCTCGCCCGGCTGCGACATGTCCCGTGCACCGGCCTGCTGCGCCGGCGCCCCGACTTCGCCCCTATCCAGCCGCGCCATCACGTCCGGCGTCAGCTTCTGCTGCCAGACCTCGAAGCGCTGCTGGCGGGCCTCGATGCCATTGAGTGCGCCATTGATCGCACGCGTGGCCTCGCGCACATCCTCGCGTGCCGCCTCCGGCACGCGTGTCTGCCATTGCCAGACCGCGATGCGGCCGGCGTGCTCGGGCTGCGCAGCCAGTTCCGGATGGTTCACAAGGTCCAGGTCCAGCGCCTTGCCGGCACGCTCGTAGTTCTCCTTGCCGACCAGCGGCAGATAGCCGCGGCCGTGATACTTCAGCGCGTCGCCCGGTGCGTCATTGCCCATCCGCCCGCCGTACATCAGCTCGGCCAGGTTCTCCGGGCGACCGCGCAACGCCTCTTGGCGGGCACTCTCCAGCGCACCATTGCCATTACGCCACGCGGCCTCGACCGGGATCTGCGAGATGCCCCGGGTGAAGTTGAAGCTTTCATTGAGCCGGCTCAGGCCACGCGACTCGTGCCCGGCCTGCGCCATGAAGTTGGCCAGTTCCCGGGACGAGGTGATGCCGGCCTCCGTGGCCTGTCGCAACAATTGCGACTCTCTATCCTGCGACACGGTCAAACTCCTGCTCGATCATCGTGGGGTCCTCCTGCCTCCTCACAGGCGCGGCACTCAAGGCAAGCTCACGTCGGCAACCACGGACGGGTCAAAGTCCTCAAACCGTACCCTGCCCAGCTCGGCCGCCGAGAAGTCACGGGTGTGGGTTGCCTCGGTCTCGGTGTCGACCACCCTGCGCTGCACGCCATGGACCCAACAGACCTGCTCGGACGGCGCGTAGCGGAACGTGTAGGTGCTGCTCCAGCGCTCGCGGCTGCCGCCGTTGGTGATCACGCTGAACGCGCCATCCTCGATCGTCACGTAGGCGAAGGGATCACCGGCAATGCCGCCGCGGGTAGAGCATGGCACCAGCTTGTCGTTGCGCGCCGCCAGCTGCCATCGGCCGGCAGCATCGCCCAGCAGCAACAACAGCACCCGGTTGGGACCGTGCTCGCCCGGCACCAGGCCATCGGGGGCGGGCTGATCGATCACCAGCAACTGGTCGTCGATGCCATTGCCGGTCAGATCACCGCGCACGGCTTCCAGCAGGTTCGCGCCGGACGGCACGAACGCCAACGCATTGTCCATGTTCGTGCCGCTCCCCTTCTGCATCCCCTGCCACTCCTTCGATCCCGTCTTGCCAGTACCCGTGCGCCGGCCGGGACACCGCGCAGTGCGCCGCAGGCCCCGGTGTCCGCCAGAGCGGATGATAGCCCCGGCCCTGCGGCGGTGGTGTCGTGGGTGGGCGTCACCCGCACCGCGGGTCGTCAGCGTCCTCATGGACGGGAAAGCTCCTGCGTTCGATGGCACCGATGCGCCGGAATTTTGACGCGCAGGCAGCTTACTTCGAGGAGCCTTCAGTCGTCGAAGGGGGAACGGAGCGAAAAGCGGACTTGATCACATAAAAGCGGGATTGGCTCTGCTGACCTATCTGACGCCTTATCAGTACTTCCGGAAGACGGGCAAGGAGCATTCGGAATAGACGACGGCGCACTTTCCGCCTCCGGTATCCCGACAATGACCAATTGCATTTCCAGCTACGGTCTCTGCATCCACCACCGTCTCCAAGGAGCCCTGCCCCTTTCCTGAGGACGGTACAGCGAATGCAACGCATTGGTTGTAATAGGTGACCGAAGACTTGCAGTCCTTTGCACCCTCTGCCGCGCACTTCTTGATCGCTACATCGAACGCACGCCGCTCGCTGGACTCATTGGCTGCGGTGCCGACGAGATTCGACGTAGGCGATTCAGCCACGGCTCCCCATCTCGTCAACCACTCCCCCAACGGCTGAGCAGGAAGGGGAGCAGAGGGTGAAGCCGTTCCAGCAACTGCACCGGGATTTGGCGCGCAGCCCTGTACTCCCTGCCCTCCAATCGGATACATACCGGGAGGGCAGTTCCCCTCCGCACTTGCGGATGAGAATACTAGAAGGAGCATTGTTGCGACGACGACTCGCATAAATCGTTTAGACATAGTCAGACCTCAGTTCCGATCGTTGTTCGCAGCACCCCGTTGGCCTGCATGAGGCGCCGCTTCGCCGGTGAATCCTGACCGCTGGGCCCCAGCAGCACCCGTTCGCATCTGCGTATCAGCAGGAGGCATCGCTGGCATAAAGAATCCTCCGCTATTGGACCCGCTG
This sequence comes from Stenotrophomonas mexicanensis, assembly GCF_032911605.1. Classification (NCBI taxonomy): domain Bacteria; kingdom Pseudomonadati; phylum Pseudomonadota; class Gammaproteobacteria; order Lysobacterales; family Lysobacteraceae; genus Stenotrophomonas; species Stenotrophomonas mexicanensis. The sequence goes on along the minus strand of NZ_JAWJTG010000015.1, from coordinate 56,202 downwards.
GAACCCGGCGGCTGCCCGTTCGGACCCGGCGAGGTCGGCACCGGGCTACCACCTATCTGCGAATATGCCATGAAGGTACCCAGGGTGCCCTGGAAGAACATCGCGGCCATTGGGGGCGCAGTCAGGATCAGCGTCGTCAGGATCAGGCCCATGCCGCCCTGCTGCAGCGCCATGCTGCTCATGCCCTCGGTCAGGTTCGACCCCAGCAGTGCACCCAGCGCGGACGCGCCCCAGAACGACGCCGCCACGCGTGCCACCATTTCCATGGCAATGCCGGTCATCGCCGCCAGCACGGCCATCGAGAACATGGTGCCGATGCCATAGAACAACCATCGTTGGAACAACGACTTTGTCTGCTCGAACAGCAGACACAGGATGAATAGCGGTCCGAATCCGATGAACAGCGCCAGCGCGATCTGGTACAGCAGCAACATCGCGCCCGCGGTAACAGCGGGACCTCCTGTTCCCAAGCCAATGAACCACATCGCTCGCGTCTTGGCGCTGTCCAGCGCGACGTCGCCGGCCACATCCAGCACGCTCACCGACGTAAGCGCCAGCTGCATATAGCCCAGGTTCTTGTCGATCAGCTCCTCGGCGGTCGACTTCTTGCCGGTCACAATATAAGTGATCTGGTCCTGCACATCGCCGGTCAGGAAGTTCTGCAGCTTGGTCCCGAACATGGCCATCGACGTGGCGACCGTCGCGATCTCCGAGTGGCCAGAATCAACCTGGTGATATTCTGCCGCCGCGCTACGCTGGATACGCCCTCGACTAGGTCAGACATAGCAGCGCAGATGGGGGTCGCCTCAACTACGCCCCCATTTCAGCTGTCGCGGTCAATGGTTTCGCGCGTCAATAGTGCAGGCACTGCCGAACACATACTTCCCAACCATTTGGGCGTCCTCTTCCTGCCTCATCGCTTTCGGACTTCAATAGCGATCAAATACCGGCTTCGTACAATCCGCGTACACTTCGTCACATGTTCCCTGCCGATCGTTCTTGCACAACGAACGCGCAGTCTGGAGTGCCGATTCCGGAGTCGGCCCCGAACCGATGCCCGACTGACCACCTCCCGAACGCCCACTGGGAATCGCCCATGATACGCATTGATTGAAGTACGTCATATTTATCGAGCAGTCACGAGCTCCGCTCATTCGGCATTTGGAAAGCGCATTTTTCTCAGCAGCGCTTTTGGATCTCAATCCAGTTGAAACGCCAGCATCAGAAGTAGCTCTCGAGACAGCAATAGCTCCCCACGTTTTCACCCACTCTCCAAGAGGGCGCGCGGGTGCTGGCGCGGCGGGGCTTGCCGCCGTTCCAGCGGCTCCGGGAATCGGCGCGCATCCCTGAACACCCTGCCCACCGATTGGGTAAAAACCGGAAGGGCAGTTTCCCTCAGCCATGACCGGCAACGACCAGAATGAAACCACCACAGCCAGAAATCCCACCCAATGTCGCATTGGACCTCCCCAGCACAACATCGACGAACGGTGACAGCGGTTGCGCTCCCGGCTGGTGAGCCATTGATCTGGAGGTGGTGACGGCGGCGTACCGACCTACTCCGACGTACGGTCCTCTAAAGCCATCAGGCATACGAGCATCGCCTGGATGCACCTTCAGCACTTCCGAAAGATCGGCGCTGAACATGCCGAGTAGATCACCTTGCAACGCGCCCCGCCTACTGCCTGACAGTCCCGCACCAGTCAAACTCAATATGTCCCAGACCCTATCATCAAATCGTCCGCACACAAAGCTGCTTCTTTCTCGAAGTATGAGATCTGACCCTTCATCTGAAGAATCGCGAGGCTCCAAGAACAGATCCAACTCTGTTGTGTCAGTACGCCTTGAAGACGGGTTTCGTGCAGTCGGTGTAGAAGACCTTGCAAGCGCCGGCTTGGTCATTTGTGCAGCCCTTCTGCGCTTCCCGCTCCGCTACCTCAGGTGTTGGCCCTCTTCCTATGCCAGACCCCCCCTGCCCGGTCTGCCCACTTGGCACCACCCACGCAGCACATTGATTGAAGTAGGCAAGCACTACTTGACAGTCCTTCGCGCCCGCCGAGGAACATTTGCCAAGCGCCTCTCTTTCCGCGCCACTTTTCTTTCGCTGACCAGTAGATACACCAGCATCGGAAGTGCGCTTGGATGTGGCAATCGCTCCCCAAGTGGTGATCCACTCACCGGAAGGTTGAGGCGGTGAAACAGGGGCGTTTGTACCGCCGCTATTTGCCCCGGGAATCGGCGCACAACCCTGCACCCCTTGGCCACCTATAGGATAGAAGCCAGGCGGGCAATTGCCCTCTGCCAGGGCGGAATCAATGCTCCAAGCAGCTCCAACCATCAGAACCATCAATGCAGGCAACACGGATTTCATGAGTACAGGATTCCATTGACAACGATTTGGATCACTCAGGTGTTGCCGGTGGGAGCATTGCCCCGCAAACCTGGGCCTGAAGTAGATTGTGCTTCGCCCTGACCTTGGAGCCTTGGTGTTGCGCCTTGGTTGGCCAACACACCGGTACTTGAATTCGAGACTGGCACCGGAGGCGTAAACATACCACCCGACCCACTAGAACCCGGCGGCTGCCCATTCGGACCCGGCGAAGTCGGCACAGCACTACCACCTATCTGCGAATATGCCATGAAGGTACCCAGGGTGCCCTGGAAGAACATCGCGGCCATTGGGGGCGCAGTCAGGATCAGCGTCGTCAGGATCAGGCCCATGCCGCCCTGCTGCAGCGCCATGCTGCTCATGCCCTCGGTCAGGTTCGACCCCAGCAGTGCACCCAGCGCGGACGCGCCCCAGAACGAAGCCGCCACGCGCGCCACCATTTCCATGGCAATGCCGGTCATCGCCGCCAGCACGGCCATCGAGAACATGGTGCCGATGCCATAGAACAACCATCGTTGGAACAGCGACTTTGTCTGCTCGAACAGCAGACACAGGATGAACAATGGTCCGAATCCGATGAACAGCGCCAGCGCAATCTGGTAGAGCAGCAACATCGCGCCAGCGGTCACGGCGGGACCGCCCGTTCCCAGGCCGATGAACCACATCGCGCGGGTCTTGGCACTATCCAGAGCCACGTCGCCGGCCACATCCAGCACGCTTACCGACGTGAGTGCCAGCTGCATGTAGCCCAGGTTCTTGTCGATCAGCTCCTCGGCGGTCGACTTCTTGCCGGTCACGATGTAGGTGATCTGGTCCTGCACATCGCCGGTCAGGAAGTTCTGCAGCTTGGTTCCGAACATCGCCATCGACGTTGCGACGGTGACGATCAGGGCGGCGCGCGCCATGTTCGTCATCAGCGCAGCCATCGAGTCACGGCTCCGTCCGGTCACGATGCGGAAGCCCTGGATGAGCACCCACAGCGTCATCAGCACCAGCGCCATCGTGCCGACCCAGGTCATCATCCGGCTCAGGATACCGTTGCCGAAATTGGTGATCTCGTCGCGCAGATAATCCAGGATCAGCCGGAAGAAGACGAAGTCGCCCACCGAGGCGAACAACGTGCCGTGCAACAGATCATTGAACACCATACTGTGCATCATTCCCTGACTCATCACATCACCCGCCCCGCATCGGGGCCCTGCTGGAGTGCGTTGCGCACGTGATTCACTTGGTGGAAAGCGCGGCCTTCAGCGCGCCGGCCTTGATGACGCTTCCGATCGGATTGCGCTCGCCGCGTAACGCACGTTCGGCCAGGTTCTTCTGTCGCCCCTGCAAAGCAGCGATCTGCTGGTCGTAGACCTTGATGGTGGTCTCCCATTTCTTGAAGGCCTTCTCAAGCTCGACCGAGGTTGCCGTGTTGTTCGAGATGTCTTCCTGCAACGCGCCTTCGTTCTTGAATGCGTTGCGGATCCGGCGCAGCTGCTGAAGCATCTGCTCCATCGCCGGCATGGACATCTGCACGACCTCGACAGTCTCGTTGTACTTCTTGTTCTCAAGCACCTGGATGTACGAGCAGATCGCGCGTTGCTGCGCGCCGATGTCGCCACCCGGACTCATGTTGAGCACTGCCATCAGGCCGTTCATGCTGATCATGGAATCGCCGCCGCACTTCTCGGCCACGTTCCAGTTCTCGGGAATCTTCGTCAGCGTGGGCGTCGGCGGCATCAGTGGCGAAGCGATGATCTGGGTCCAGTTCTGCAGCTTGGACAACCAGTTGTCGATGGTCTTGCCGTACTGCTCAGCCGTTTGGCTCCAGCGTGCCGCCGTCTCGAAGTACTCCTTGCCGGCCTTCATCTCCTGCAGGAAGTTCATGATCCAGTTGAACGGGTCATAGACGGTCATCGCCTGCGCGGGACTGGTGCCGGTACTGATGGTCATGCCCAGGGTCAATACTGCGGCCATCATCGGCGCGAAGCGCCGGCGACGCACCGGCGTGCGGCGGGTTTCAGTTGTCATGGCGGTTTCCTTGTTCGTATGAGCGAGCGTCTTCATGCCGTCTCCTCCTGATCCTTTTCGGCTCGCTTGCCCGAGCCCTTTCGATTCTTGTAGAACGCCTCGAGCCACTGATCGGGCGTCAACTCGTCCACCGTCACCCGGTTGCGCACCGCGGTCGTCTGCAGCACGCGATGCATGACTTCAATGTTGTCGGTCGATGCGGAGATCACCGAGAGGATGTCATCCATGCCGCGCAGGTTGAGCTGGCAGACGCTGGAGGCATGGCCCTGCTTGACCAGGAAGCAGCGCGATCGCTCGTCCAGCGCCGTGACTACCTTGAACTCGGCCTCGGTCAGCTTCAGGCCATCCATGTAATCGCTCTTGCTGGCATTGGGGTTCGGCAGCAGGATCAGCGTGGCGGTCTGCTCGATCAGTGCGGCGGAGATATCGCTCTTCAGCGCATCCTCCGGGCTCTGCGTGGCGAAGATGCCGAGACCATTCTGCTTACGAATGGTCTTCTGCTTGTTCTTGGCAAATTCCTTCAGGCCACCCTCGCCGTCCAGAATCTTCCAGAATTCGTCCATTACGTAGATCAGCGGGCGACCGTCGATCAGCGACTCGAGACGATGCAGCAGGTAATTGATCACCGGCACACGCACTTCGGGGTTGTCGATGATATCGGTGTAGTCGAAGCCAATGATGTTGGCCTTGCTCAGGTCAACGGTGTCGACCGGATTGTCGAAGACCCAGCCCAGCGAGTTGCCCGAGGTCCAGCGGCGCATGCGCGCGTACAGACCGTCGTCCCCCATGTTGGGCAGGCTCTTCTGGAAGTTGGTCATGCTGCGCAGATGCATCGGCGTATCGAGCATGCTCTCCACTGCGCGGTAGATGTCCTCCTCCTCGCGGGCGCTGTACTCGCGCTTTCCTGCCAGCACCTTGATCAGGTCAGCCAGGAACTGCACATTGGACTCGTTGCTCTCGCACTGGAACGGGTTGAAACCGGTCGGCGCACCGTTCTCCAGCGCCAGGTAGTTACCGCCGCAGGCACGCACGAAAATCTCGGCGCCGCGATCCTTGTCGAAGAAGAAGATGGTCGGCGACGGTTCGTATTTCTGCACCTGGCTCAGCAGGAAATTGATCAGCGCGGTCTTACCGGTACCGGACTTGCCGATCACCATGGTATTGGCGATGGCCTTCTCACCCAGCGAATTCTCCGAGGGATGCGTCGCATGGAAGTTGAAGTAGTACGGCTGGCCGTTGGTGGTCTGCAGCGTGGTCACGCAGTCGCCCCACGGGTTGTTGTGCTGCTTGCCAGTGGCGAAGTTGTGCAGTGGCGACAGGCCCAGGAAGTTCAGCGAACTGACATTGGCCAGGCGCGTACGGTAGCGCCAGTTGCCCGGCAGCTGGGAGTAGAACGACGAGGTGACTGCCAGGTCTTCCTTGGTCGACACGAAACCGGCGTTGGACAGCTCGGCGCGCGTCGTGGCCACGTTCTGCGAGAGCTTGGCCTGTGAATCGCCGTAGACCGCTATGATGAAGTGGTACTCGCCCAGAACGAAGTTGCCGGACGAGAGCTGGTCCATCGCCTGATCAAGCTCGATGATCTGGCTGACGGCCTTGTCGCCGGAGGAGATCATCATGCCCTTGGTACGGTCCAGCACCTTCAACGCGTCCTGGCGTCCCATCGGGCTGAACGAGTGAGTGATGACGTACTCGTAATCCAGGTACTTCAGACCGTTGAGGATGCCCGGGTAAGTTCCCTCGGCATACTCCTTGATGTTGAGGATGGCTCCGAAGTGGTTGGCGCCATTGGGCGTATTGATGACGAAGTCACCAGTCTTTGCCGAGAACATGTGCCGGCTGACCGGCAGGTAATCCTTGATCGGCGCAGCCAGCACCGGTACCGGCTCGTCAATGCGGTTGATCAGGTAGCCGAACAACTCCAGCGTTTCGGAAAACACCACCCCGTTCTTGGCCTCATACATGCCCAGACGGTATGGCGCGTAGTCACGGATGACCGCCTCGACGTTGCCGGCCAGCTCCATCAGCTTCTCGATGGCCTGCTCCTGCTCGGCCTGCAGGCGCTCCACATTCGCCGACTTTTCCACGAAGCGCTTACCGGCCACGACCGGGCGGTAGATCATGGTCAGGTACAGCTCGTTCTGCATGATGCGCTGGGCAGACAGCATGCCCATGTACTGGTCGGATACATCCTGGTTGAAGCGCTGGCTGTAGTGGCTCTTGCCTTTCAACGTACGGCGGCGGCGGATGTCATGCACCCAGAAGGCGACATTGACGAAATCCGGCGCCCGCAGCGTCTGCAGCAGGCGGTTGAAGGTGTTGTGCCGGTGCTCCAGCTCCCATTCCTCGCGGCCAACAAACGGCAGTCCTTCCAGGTACCAGGTCAACAGGTAGTCACCGCCTGTGGTCTTGACCACGTTCGGGGCGACATGCGTCGACAGGGGAATGAACTCACTGATGGAGGTGTCAGGACTGAACATACGACTGCTTCCAAAGAGGTGCTGCCAGGGAACTTCGAGGTGACCGGGCGGGCACAATGCGCCCGCCCGGCCATTCCGGACCTCAATCCATTCGGGCCGGCTTGTCACGGTAGCGATTCGGGTTGAATACCCACATCCCGTCGTGCTGCTGCACGTTGCGCACCCGGAGCTTGAACATCAGGCGAAGGCCCAGCAGACGGAAGATCATTTCGTCGCGCTTGGCCATCTGCCGCATGATGAAGACCGCCACCGGGATGGTGAGCAGGAACCAGAAGTTGGTGTACATGCTCAGCAGCAACAGCCCACCTGCCACCATGAAGAATGGCAGGTAGGGAACGCCCAGGAACATCGCCGGGCGCGTGCAGCCGCGGAAGACGACGTTCTTATGCACTGTAGTACTGGACAGCCTGCTGGATCAGCATGGCGGTCTTGCCCTCGCAGGTTCCGTAGTCGTCACCCAGCAGCATGCGCGCGATCTGGCCAGCGGCACCGATCAGCACGCCACCGATCAGGATCGGGGCCACGTCACCAATGCGCTTGTGCGCAAAAGCAATCTGATAGCCGGCGAAGATGACGGCAATGGTCACCACGGCGATCGAGGCCATGTTCAGCAGGCCATTGATGCTGTCGAAGAAGCCGCACACCTTCTTCTCAGTGCCGCCATAATTCACGCCGCCCTGGTTGGCGAAGACCTGCGGAGCGAACAGCGCACCAACGAAGATGGTGGCCATCAGCAGGGTTTTCAGCGTGCGCTGTGCCTGCACGAGGTCGAGATTGGATCGCTTCATGGATTGATTTCCTTGTTGATGGACTAACACAACTGAATCGACCAGCCGGGGGGGACTGGCCGCACCACGACTTCGTCAGAACACGAAGGCCGCATCCCCTGCGGGAATCTGTTGCACCGGCGCAGCCTGCACCGGCGCGTTGTAAGAATTTCCGTTTCCCGCCACCGGCAGGTCGCGTTCACCCCAGGGCCGCAGCATGACCGGGCCGTCGTCGGTGCCAGCAGTGGCGTTGGGCAACTGCTGCGGCATTGCCATCGGCGCACCCGCCTGCGCCGGCATGCGGGGAAACTGCGGTTGATCCGGCTGTACGGTGGCGCCGCTCTGAATCGATTGACCCTGTGGCTGCATCACCCGGTCCACCGAGCCCAGCACCACCTTCGACAGCGCCTGGTCGGCGAGGTTGAGCAGGCTGCCGCGCGCCATTGCTCCCGCTGACGGGTAAACCACGTAGGCACGCGCCGGATCTTCGGTCGGTACATACACTGAGCTGTTGGCCTGGGCGACGATACGAGCCTGCACCGGCGACGCCAGCTGCGGATGATGCTCGACCTTCACGCTGCGGCGCTCACCGCGGCTGACCACGTCGATCGGCGCAACGCCGTTGCTGGCCACGCGCTGGCCACGACGGATCGAGTCGTAGACCTTCTGCACATAGCCATGGCGGAAGCCGGTCTCGAAATTTCCCGAGTAGTAGCAGCTGAACGACTTGCCCCAGTCGCCACCGGAGCGCTTGTAGCATTCAGCAAGGATGCGCGAACCGGCCTGCAGGTTCGGGCACTGCTGGAAGGCCTTCTCGTAGGAGTCCAGGCCATACTTGCCGAGGTTGTAGCGGTTGACCTGGGCCAGGCCGATCGAGAAGTTGTAGCCCTTCTCTTCCAGCATGCGCACCGTCGCCAGCGCTTCATCCAGCGCTTTGGGCTGACGCGCCAACGCGCCGCCAACCACGCCGATGGCATAGGGATTGCGCGACGATTCAACGTTGATGACATGCTGCATCACGTCCATCGACACCGCCATCTCCGGGCACGCCATCATTTCAAGTCCTGGCAGCATCCTTCAGCCCTCCTGCCCCTGGGCACGCCCAGGATTGAAATCGATACCGGTGATGTAGCGCGAGCCAGCATGGGCCTTGATATGCACGACGATGTCGATCGTCATCATCAACAGTCGCTTGATCACGTTGAATTCCAGGCCAGAGCCTTCGCTGGACGCCTTCACCATCAGTGCCAGCTGGTCCCAGGTCTGCTCCGGGCTGCCGGCGTGGCAACTGGTGATGGAGCCGGGGTGGCCCGATGCGCAGTTGCGGATGAAGTAGAAGGCTTCATCGCCACGCAGCTCAGCCAGGATGATGCGCTCGGGCTTCATGCGCAGGCAGGCTTCCATGCAGGTCTTGGCAGTGACGTTGCTCGTGCTCTGCCCGCCTTTGGAGTACAGCAGGTGCACCACATTGGGTTGGGTCAGAAACAGCTCGCGTGCGTCCTCGATCGTGACCAGACGTTCGTTGTCCGGGATATGATTGACCAACGCTTTCATGAAAGTGGTCTTGCCGCTACCGGTGGCTCCGGATACCACGATGTTCTTGCGGTACATCACCGCGCGCCGGAAGAACTCAGCGTATTCGCGCGAATGGCGAAGCTCCAACAGCTCGCGATCATGTTCACTGATACTGCCGTCGCTCTCCAGGATCTGGTTGAAGAACCCGTCCTCGTGGTACTGGGTGAGCGACTTGGTGTGCTTGGACGGCAGGCGAATGGTGATCGACACCTTGCCTGCGTCGCATGCCGGCGGAATCACGAACTGGGCACGCTGGCCGGTGGGGAACGTCAGCGATACCACCGGGTCGGCATCGGTGATGCGCTGGCCGGTGTTGCTCTCGTTCACCACCGCCGTGCAGAACTGCCGGGCCCGCTCGAAGGTCAGGCCCGGTACGTCCACTCGTTGCCACCCGGCCCGGGTTTCCAGGTACAGCTCGCCGGGACGGTTGATGCAGATTTCCGTCACTTCCGGAGAAGTCATGTACTCGGCGACGCCCAGCACTTCGTACTGATAGCGCAGGAAATCGCTGGAGACGAGAGCAAGGGGTGACACTTCAGCGTCCATGGTCGTTCGTTGGGTTACCGGTGGGGTTGCAGTACGTTGGCGAAGTCGACGTCCTTGGCGACGTAGACATTGACCACGGTGCCCTGGTTGATGGTCACGGTCGGTGGGCGACGCTCGCTGAGCGCCTCGTTGGCAAGGCGCTCCATGGTGCGAGCGGTTGCACTCTCGTAAGGCGAGCGCACGGCAAAACCGTTGCTGGCGACCGTCGTCGACTCTGGGCCATGCTCGGCCGCGGCGTACTTGAAGGCATCGGCGATCAGGCTGATCATCAGCGCCGATGCGATACGGCTGCCCCAGTGCGCACTGTACTGACCTGGATGCCCTGCGCCGCCCAGGCCGTCGGTGCCCGGGCTGGACATGGCGACGTCGATGCCGTTCGGCGTGGTGATGCGATCCCAGATCACCTCCACGCGCTTGCCGATCGGGCCACCGCCATAGGAGCCATAGATCTTGGAGCCCTTGGGCAGCAGCAGGTTACGGCCGTTGATCGAGTACACCGGCTCGGTCAGCAGGCACGAGGTGTAGCCGGCCACGTCGGTGATGATCCGCGTTTCCAGCACGCAGCGCAGGTAGGTGCCCCGCACCAGCAGCGCATCAGGGCTGCGGATGTAAGCGGCGTTGGAGACATTCTCCACATCAGGACCACGACGGACCTTCTGCGGCTGGGCCTGCGGATTGGCCGCTGCCTGCATGGCAGCAATCATCGACTGGTTGTAGTCGGAGTTCTGGCTACCGGACGTTGCGCCCGCATCACTTCCCCCCACTCCGGAACCGCTGCCCATGCGACGGTCCATCAACGTCGGCCCGCGATCCTCGTCTGCCCTGCTGGCCGACGGGAATCCGGGCATGGGCACTTCCTGCTGGGGCGCAGGCGGAAGCATCGGAATCGGGTCGGCGACGGCCAACGGCGGCGCCGGCTCAGCCGCCGTACCCACGCTAGGCAGCTGTGGCGTCGTCGCACGTGCCTCTTCCTGCGGCTTCTTCTGCTCGGCAGCATCATCCTGTCCCTTGCGGAACAGCAGGAAGCCCATCGCCATCAGCAGCAGGACAATACCCCCCAGGAACAACAGCGCCTTGCGGTTGAGCCGCTGTTCTTCCGCCGAGCGCAACTGCGGTGCGGACGCATCAAGATCAGGGCTGGCCTGCGGCTCGGTGGCACTGTTGAAGTACGGATTGGACGGCGGCTCCTGGCCTGCGGCGCCCTGGGAATAGGGAGACGGGTTCGGGTCGTTGCCCGGAGTGTTCTGCTGACTCATTTCTTCACGTTCCTTCGCAGGCCGACGACGAAGTCGCCGTGGCGGATGACCAGGTACGGGTATGTCCCGTGCACGATCAGCGTATTGCCCTCAACCGTGGTGTTGACCACGAAGTCTTCACCGTACTCCGTTTCACGACCGAACACTGCGGGGAAGATGCCGGTCTTGTACTCCGGCGAGTTCGGCAGTTTCAGATAGGTGAAGCGACCATCGTCATAGGCGTTGACGGGAATCAGCCAGCCCATCTTCTTCGCCTTGCTGGTCGAATAGGAGTAATTGAAGTTGTACTGGCGGTCCTTGGCCAGTTCAGAGCTCAACAGCGGCTTGGCCTCTTCCTCGACCGCTTCCTGGGCAACGCCGAACACGGTGTCGTTGGGATAGACGAAGGCGATCTTGTACTGCACGCCTGCGCGACGGGCCTGTTCCAGCTGGCGCCAATCAGTGGCCACCACCTTCAACTCGAAGATGTAGGAATGGGTCTCGGTGCGCACCATCATGTTGGTGTCGACGTCGACGTTCTTCGGCTTGATGTAGAACACGTTCTCGCGGCGGGTCAGTTCCCAGCCGCTGCTGAAGCCGGTGCTGTAGTCGAGGATCTTCTCGTTCGGGCTCAGCTCGATCTGGGTGGTCAGGCCCAGGCCGGTGCGAACCGGATAGATGCGGTCCTTCTCGTACTCGTAGTGGTCCACCGCCTGCGCCATCGCCGCTGCTGAAAACAACAGCGACAACATCGACAGCAGCGCCAGCGCGCTTCCCCTGATATTTCGACTACTCATCGGTTGCTTGCTCCATCAGCAGTTCCGGTGGAATTGTTCTGCGCCGGCCTCATGGCCGGCTGGCCGGGAATGGCCTGCCCTGGTATTGCTTGGCCCTGTACCGGCTGCACCGGCATCGGCTGGCCCGGCACGGCCTGCCCAGGAACCGCCCCGCCCGGGACCGGCTGTCCCGGGACCTGACCATTGGCAGGCGCGGCGACCGGCTGTCCGGTTGCGGGATCGATCATGGTGGCCGCGGCCGGATTGTTCGGGTCATAGATCCCCTGTGCCTGTTGCGCGGCCTGCTGCGCCTGCGCCTGCATCGCACCGTCGTCCGGCACCGGTATGCCGCGCGAATAGTCGTTGTCTACACGGTACTCGGTGACCTGGAACGCCAGCGGATTGAGGACGCGGTCCTGCTCGGACAATGCCAGGTTCTGGTTGTACTCGAAGCGCATCGTCACCAACTGGTTGTCCAGATAGCTCGACGCACCCGAGCGCTTGTCCAGCAGACTGCGCTGGATGCGCACCGATGCGCCGCGGAAGCTGCCGTTCGGCTCAGCCCCCAGCGGCGTGATACTCAGGATCTTGACCCGGATGGCTTTTTCGCGGCCATACATCACGAAAGGATTCTGCGGGTTGCTGCCGGAATAGCGCATGCGCATGCTCTGGGCAACCGGACTGCTGGACATCACAAACACCAGTTCCCAATCGCGCAGGCCCATCACCGCCGAGTCGTACGACTCGCGCGCCAGCACGTACTGGGCGACGTTGCTGCGATTGATCGCCTCGTTGGTGGTGATGGTCTCGCCCTGGAACGTGCCACTCAGGCGCGCGACCGTCGCGGTACCGGTGTAGGCATCGGCCATCACCAGGAACGGCACCTTCTCCTTCAGCGGCAGCATGTAGTAGTAGCCACCGGCCAATGCCAGCGACATCAACAGCGAGCCCGTGGCGACCCACCAAGCACGGCGCTCGCTGCGACGCGCCATATCGGCCACGGTGATCTCGTAGCTGACCGCCTTGGCGACCGACTGCTCGACCTTGGGACTGTTGCCGGGATCCTTCTTGCGGAACATGGATTCTTCCGTACTGCTGAAACATCAATGGGCGTGAAGCCCCTGCGCCAGGCGCGGGGAGCGGCACGTTCGATGATTTCGATGTGGACTCAGGTGCCGCTGTTGGAATCAGCGCCCTGCGCCGACGCGGTCGGCGTCGCGCCAGCGCTCTGCACAACGATCTGGTTGCCAACGATGGAGACGGAGATTCCCTGCGTCGCATAGGCCGCGGTGAGATCGATCACGGCCTGCTGTGCATTGGTGGTGTCGATGTTCGAGACCGCGCCGTACAGCGTGAAGTCCGAGCTGAGGCGGTAGTCCAGCGTGCGCCCGGAATCCTTGGCCCAACGCTCAAGCATGGCTTTGAGCGTGCCATCCATCGGCGAAGCCTGGTAGACGTAACTGGAGTACAGCGGGATCTCGGTCGTCGCCGCAGCGAAACGGTTGACCGGCTTCCAGCGCCCTCCGAAATCGGGAGCGGACTTGGTGGCACACCCTGCCACCATCAACGCCGCCACTGCGGCGATGGATATTTTCGCGATAAACGCCTGATTCATACGGGCTTCACTTTGACGTACGAAAAAGCAGTCCCGAGCGTTGGTTCCCTGGCCGTCCGGCGCTGCATGGCGCACGCCCGAATCGGGGAGACGCGCTGGCATGCAGCACACCTGCCCCGGCTCCCCTGCAGCCCGAAAGCTGCCAACCAGGTCGCGGGGCCGCCAGACACTGCCGACGACACACCCGCACACCCTCACCAACGTCGAAACCATCCTTGTTTCCATGGCACAAACTCCTGGCCACCCTGCGTTACAACTTTTGCCATCCAGCACACACTTCTGGATGACGCACACAGAGTTACACAACCACGCGTCAATTCCATGTCAGACAAGTCTGAAAATCCATGAACAGATGCCGAATTTTTGACACAGCTCACGGTTTCACGTCAGTGAATATGAATCTACGTCACAAATTTAGCGACGTGAATTAGACGTTAAGCATCGGAACGTCGACCTTCGGCAGCAGCCGCGATGTGAAATAGCGATCCTTGTAATAGCGGATCTTGTCGCACTTCACCGGATGCGGTATGCCCTCGTAGAGGAATACTTCCTTGTCCGGCCCCATCGCCTTCAGCTCCTGCGGCAGCATCAGTGCACGCCGCTCTTCGGTGAAGTTGTGGGTCTTCTCACGGGCATGGGTGACGTTCTTCTTGCGGATGGTGGTGTAGCCCAGCATGTCCGAGTAGTCGTTGGCGTCCTGCTGCTCGCGCGGCGCGTACAGGATCTGCAGTGCGTGGTTGGTGATGATCGTGCGTGACACTTCCCGGCCGTAGGTGGCATCAAGCTGGGACATGCTCTGGATGATCGGCAGCAGGCGGATGTTGTAACCGGCCATGTAGGACACCGCCGAGGCGATGATCTCGACCTTGCCGATCGAGGTGAATTCGTCCATCAACAGCAGGCACTGGTACTTCAGGTCCGGGTTGGACTTGGGCAGTTCCTTGGTGTTGAGGTTGATCAACTGGCTGAAGAACAGGTTGATGATCAGCCGGCTCTCGGCCAGCTTGTTCGGCTGGATGCCGATGTAGATGGTCATCTTCTTCCTGCGCACGTCGGTCAGCAGGAAGTCGTTGCTGCTGGTGGCCTTGTCCAGCACCGGATTGATCCAGGGATTGAGCGGCTCCTTGAAGGTGCCCAGGATCGAGGCGAAGGTCTCATCGGCCTGGGACAGCATGTTGGCGAATGCCGAACGTGCGTTGCCACTGAGGAACGACCGCTCCGACAGGGCCTTGAGGTACTTCTTCAGATCGGTGCCGTCGCCCGATGACAACCGGTAGACAGCGCCCAGGGTGGGCGTGCCCGAGCCGCCCGGGAAGCCACTGCTGCGCTCGTCATCCCAGTTCTCGAACAGGTACAGGGTGAAGGCCATGAACGCATTGCGCGCCTGGCTGACCCAGAATTTCTGGTCCTCGGCACCATCCGGATACAGCATCGCGGCGATGCTCATCAGGTCCGAAACGCGGAACGCCGGGTCGTCGGAGACGTAGCTGAGCGGATTCCAGCGATGCGTGCGGCGGTCTTCGGCGAAGGGATTGAACAGGTAGATCTCCTGGCCCTGGCTGGCACGCCAGCCGCTGGTCAGGTCGAAGTTCTCCTGCTTGATGTCCAGCACCACCAGCGATTCGCCGTACTCCAGCAGGTTCGGAATGACCACGCCCACGCCCTTGCCCGAGCGGGTCGGCGCGGCCAGGATCACGAACTGCTGGCCGTCCAGCCGCACCAGCTTGCCACCATGACTGCCGACCACGATGCTCTGGCCGGTCTTCTTGAACATGCCGTGCTTGGACAGGTCGGCGCTGGTGGCAAAGCGTGCGTCGCCGTGCAGCGAGCGCTTGTCCTTCTTCAGCAGCAGCACCAGGCCGGTCACCAGCAGCACCAGCAGCGGCAGGCCGAAACCGAGATAACCGGCCCACTTGATCTTGCCCACGAAGGGCGCGACCTGTGGCTGGCCGAGCGCGTTGAAGTACTGGTAGTAGGTGTTCCAGGTGAACAGCTTGGTGTCCAGCCCCAGCAACAGCAGGGTCAGGTAACCGGAAAACACGAAACCAAGCAGCAGGGTCGCCAGCGTGATGATGGCGATGAGCAGATACTTCTTACTGGGCAACACCCGAATCCTCCATGATGCGCACAAGGGCGCGACGGCCTAGCGGCGGCGCCAGCGCGACGCCTTCTTCCGCAGGTGGTTTTCGTTCTCCAGCCCGGGCTCTTCGCCCTCTTCACGCACCAGTGCCTGCAGGCGTTGGCGCGCTTCGGCCAGCGACATCAGGTCGGTCAGACGATCCCCATCGTCGGCGACGACCGCATGGCCGACCACATCGCCCGGAGCGTACACCGGCGCGTAGGACACCGCTACCAGCTGATAGCGGCCGCGCGTCTCCAGCACATGCCTGAATTCCTGCATCGACATCCTCCTTGTTCCAGCACTCCGCAGCCCCTGTGTTTCGCATCATGCCGACGTCCATGTCGTCATTACATGCAGGACGCCGACAACAATGCGCCGAACCTGCTTTCGTACCGAGCCTGTGCCCGGCTTGCCGCAACCCCACGGATCAAACGCTGATTTACCCTCAGCATGGCTGCTGCTGTTGCGGTGCAGCAGTACAATGCACGGCTCCCCGCCCCCATCGCGCCCCCGCATGAGCCCCAACTCTTCCCTGGCTGCGCGGCTGACGCCCCGTCAGCGCACCCTGATCATCCTTGCCCTGTCCCTGGGCGGCTTCGCCATCGGTACCAGCGAGTTCGCCAGCATGGGCCTGATGCTGGAGATCAGCCGTGGCCTGTCGATCAGCGAAACCCAGGTCGGCCACCTGATCAGCGCCTACGCCATCGGCGTGGTGGTCGGTGCGCCGATCCTGGCCTTCGTCGGCGCCAGTTTCCCGCGCCGCAAGCTGCTGCTGGCGCTGATGGGCTTCTACGCCGTCGGCAACCTGGCCAGCGCCCTGGCCCCGAACTACGGCACGATGCTGATCGCACGTTTCGTTGCCGGCCTGCCGCATGGCGCCTACTTCGGCGTGGCGATGCTGGTGGCCGCCGCGAGCAGTCCGGCCGGCCAGCGCGGCCAGGCGATGTCGCGGGTGCTGCTGGGCCTGTCGATCGCGATCCTGGTCGGCAACCCGCTGACCACCTGGCTGGGCCAGCAGCTGAGCTGGCGCACCGCCTTCGCCCTGGTCAGCCTGCTGGCCATCGCCACCGTGGCGATGATCGCGCGCTTCCTGCTGCCGGACCCGGACGAGGTGCGCACCTCGCCGATGCGCGAACTGCGTGCCTTCAACACCACCCAGGTGTGGCTGGCACTGGCGATCGGCGCGGTCGGTTTCGCCGGCATGTTCTGCGTGTTCACCTACCTGGCGCCGACCCTGGTGCAGGTCACCGGCGTGGCCGAATCGTGGATGCCGCTGGCGGTGGGCGTGTTCGGCATCGGCGCGATCATCGGCAACATCGCCGGTGGCTGGCTGGTGGACAAGTTCCACTTCAAGGCCGCCGCAGTGGTGCTGCTGTGGTCGATCGTGATGCTGCTGCTGTATCCGCTGGCCGCACAGTCAGTGTGGACCATCGGCCCGATGATCATCACCGTCGGCACCATGGGTGCGCTGGCTGCGGTGCTGCAGACCCGCCTGATGGACGTGGCCGGCGAAGCCCAGACCCTGGCCGCCGCCTCCAACCATGCCGCCTTCAATACCGCCAACGCGCTCGGCCCGTGGCTGGGTGGCATGGCGATCAGCGCCGGCTTCAGTCCGGCCAGCACCGGCTATGTGGGCGCGGCCACAGCGATCGGCGGCCTGCTACTGTGGTGCGTGGCGGTGACGCTGGACAAGAAGCGCAAGAGCGCCGTCGCCGGCAGCCTCTGAACATCGCGCCGGATCGTCAGTCGCTGCCCGTGCGGCGGCGATCCGGCCGCAGCAACGCGGTATCGCCGGCCGCCAGCGTCGGCCGCGCCAGCTCACCACGCTTCACGCGGTCCAGCACCCGCCGCGAGTTGGCCGCGCAATCAATGCCCTCCGGCCGCGCCTGGATATCTTCGATCAGGGCCAGCAGGTGCGCACGGCTCTCTGCCAGCCGCAACTGCAGCGCTTCGATGTCGGCCACCTTCTGCTGCAGCATCGTGATCAGTGCCTCGTGCTGCCATTGGCCCATGTCCGGCGGCAACAGCGCGCGGATTTCTTCCAGGCTGAAACCGGCGCGCTGCGCACCGGTGATCAGTTCCAGCAGCAGCACCGCCTGCTCCGGATAATCGCGGTAGCCGTTGGCCTGGCGCTGGACCACCAACAACCCGGCCTCTTCGTAGAAGCGGATGCGCGACGCTGCCAGGCCCGTGCGGCGGGCCAGCTCACCGATCCTCATCTGCCTGAATCCTCGACATGAAAGCCTGTTGACCTTCAATCAAACTTGAAGGTTAGCGTAGCCCCATTCCCCTGTCCTGGAGCTGTCCGATGTCGCTGTTCTCGCCCCTAGCACTGCCCTCCGGTGCCGTCATCCGCAACCGCATCGCCAAGGCGGCGATGGAGGAAAACATGGCCGACGCCGACCACGCTCCCTCCGAAGCGCTGCTGCAGTTGTACCAGCGCTGGGCCGACGGCGGCGCCGGACTGATCATCACCGGCAACGTGATGGTCGATGGGCGCGCCATGACTGGGCCCGGCGGCGTGGTACTGGAGGATGATCGCCACCTCGACCGCTTCACTGCCTGGGCGGACACTGCCCGCTCGCGGGGTGCGCAGATGTGGATGCAGATCAATCACCCGGGGCGGCAGATGCCGGCCGCACTCGGTCAACCCGCGCTCGCGCCGTCGGCCGTTGCATTGCAGATGGGCGCGCTGTCCAAGCAGTTCGCACCGCCGAAGGCGATGACCGAGGACGACATCGACTCGGTGATCGCGCGCTTCATCCGCAGTGCCGAACTGGCGGAGCGCGCCGGTTTCAGTGGCGTGGAGATCCATGCCGCGCACGGCTACCTGCTCAGCCAGTTCCTGTCGCCGTTGTCGAACCGGCGCGAGGACCACTGGGGTGGCAGCCTGGAAAACCGTGCGCGCCTGCTGCTGGAGATCGTGCAGGGTGTACGCGCGGCGGTAGCGCCCACGTTCGTGGTGGCGGTGAAGCTCAACTCCGCCGATTTCCAGCGCGGCGGTTTCTCGCCCGAGGATGCGCGCGCCGTGGTGGAGATGCTGGCTCCCCTCGGCGTGGATCTGGTCGAACTGTCCGGCGGCAGCTATGAAGCACCGGCCATGACCGGCGCCGCACGCGACGATCGCAGCGTGGCCCGCGAAGCGTACTTTCTCGAATTCGCACGCGATATCGCCACGGTGGCAACGATGCCGTTGATGGTCACCGGCGGCATCCGCCGCCGCGAGGTGGCAGAACAGGTACTGGCCAGCGGCGTGGCCATGGTCGGCATCGCCACCGCGCTGGCGATCGAGCCGGATCTGCCACAGCACTGGCAGCAGGGCCGCGACCCGGTGCCGACGCTGCGCAACATCAACTGGCGCAGCAAGCCGCTGGCGGCCAGCGCGCACATGGCGGCAGTGAAGTATCAGCTGGGCCGGTTGAGCCGGCGCCGCCCCACCGCACCTACGGTTTCACCGGCATGGGCACTGCTGCTGGCACAGGCGGCCGCACAGTGTCGGACCCGCCGCTACCGGCGCTGGATCAGCGCCCGCGCAATCGCACATTGAGCCGCGCGGTCTTCTCATCGCTGCAGCGATGCGCCACCATCTGCAGGATCGGCGGCAGTCCGCCGCCGGTCGCAGCACGCAGAAGGAACCACCGTGGCAGCAGGATCAACCAGGAACCGCGAAAAGCTGCTCGATGACCTGCTCTCGCTGGGCCGCAACTGGGCACTTGCCATCGCCATCGCCGGTGCCGGGGCTGCCGTCCATTACAACGAATCGGTCTACGAGGCCGGGCTCTGGCGCGGCCTGTTGCCCACGCTCTGCTTCCTGGTCGCGATCATCTGGATTGTGCTCAGCATCATCCGCTTCGACCTGACCATCCAGCAGCACTTCGAGCGCAAGCTGTCACGCTGGCTCAGCCGCCTGCTCTACGTGGTGCTGCTCGGTACCGGCATCACCGCCGTGTTCTTCGTCACCGAGCTGGCAGAGAACAATCATATTGCGCGGATGTGCGACTCGGTAGCCAACGAACCCGGCAGCCGCATCTACAGGTCGGCCGAATGCCAGCGCCTGTATCAGCACCGCGCTGCCTACCGGCAACGGCTGGAATCGGCCGAGGGTGAGTTCGACTGAGCAGATGCGTGGGCGAAGGCGCACGAGGACTCACACAGAGGTCCAGCAAGGGTGGATTCAAAATAGTTGCATGGACTTCATTGCAACGCGACGCCACGCTCTCTTGCCGGAAAGCCGTGATCGAACACAGTCCATGAAGTTACCCATCGCCCACTCCCGCCTCCCCGCCCGGCCCCGGAAGATCGACAGTGAAGTGCGCATCTTCAGGCGCTATCACCAGTACGCCATGTTTGCCATCGGGGCCGTACCACTGGCAATACTCCTGTTCGCCCGCGCACCCGAACTTGGACTTCTCACCGCACTGGGTGCGGCAGCGGTTTTCACGCTGTCGGCGTTGATCCTCGCCTTCGTTGTCTATCCCCCTCGACGGGACCGGGTGGCACTGGAACATGATCGTCTGGTATTCCAGCACCGTGCTCCTCTACCGTTCAAGCAGATCCGGTCCTACAACCTGGACGATCATGTTGATCTGACCCTGATCGATGGACCGAGCGTGCTGCTCCAGCGCACACGGGCATCGACACATGAATTCTCAACCTTCCGGGACGCGCTGGCAGAGGCTCTCGCGAAGCGGCCCGCCAATGCTGCCGCCGCTCCGCAACGTCGCCACTTCTTCGGTGCCTGGCCCGCACGCGCTTGGGGTGCGGTCCTGTTGCTGGCGACGGCGGCACTGGTGATCACGGGCGTACTGCAGGGCTGGCCGTTGTACAAAGCACCGATGCTTGGAATCGTGCCCGTGGTGGGCATTGGGCTATTGCTGTCGCGCCGCCGTCACTGATTACGTCGTCGGCGAAGTACACATGGCGTGGATGTGCATTCGGGCACAGTACGCGCGCCGCTCACGCTTGGAACCATCCAGCCACCATGCTTCACGCGCCTGCCCCCGCACATCACGATGCCATTGCCCTGCAGGCGGGAGTGCTCGGCAGCGTGTTGGGCGTGGCTCTGTACAAGGCCATCGCGTTGTCGGCGCTGGCGACCGGATCCTTGATTGTGATCGGGCTGTGGCTGCTGGCCTGTGCGCTGCTGGCTGCCTGGGCACTGGCCGCCTGCCTGGCCTGCCTTGCGCTCAGCCGGCGCGTATTCGTGCTGATGCTGGCGCTGAGCATGATGCTGATGATCTGCGTCGCCTGACAGCAGCAGGCGCCGGACTATCGCGCATCTGTTACAGAATAACAAGTGTGATTGGTCGGATTGTCTGCGCCCGGTGTCACGGATTTGAATTCCATGGCCAGCCCGGCACCACCCGAGACCCTCCCATGAACCTGCAGCCCCTGCTCCGCACCACCCTCGCCGCCATCACCCTGGCCTCGCTCAGCGCCTGTGCAACCTATGACGACAGCAACATGCATCAGGCCTGCCAGGAGTCGCCGCATCTGAAGGACCTGCCGCGCGAAGTGGCTGCCCGCGAGAGCCGCTGCAACAAGAGCATGGAAGTGTGGTCGAGCGAGCGCAAGGGCAGTGACCGGCCGATCGACCTGAGCGGCAAGAAGAAGGATCTGTAACCGCACCCGGCGCAGCCCACATCGGCTGCGCCTCCGCCCTGTACGTCAGTCGGCCTCCGGCAGTCCGAACCCGCGCTGCAACGCTTGGCGCAACCCTGCCTGATCACCTCCCGCATCGCAAGCCCACGCGACAATTCCATCGGGCCTCACCAGTACCGCCCCCAGGCCGAGCGCATCGTCCACCGCCGAGGCAATGCGGGTGAACGGCTGTCGCCAACGGTCGACGGGGTTGTA
The DNA here is from genome assembly GCF_032911605.1 of Stenotrophomonas mexicanensis. NCBI lineage: Bacteria > Pseudomonadati > Pseudomonadota > Gammaproteobacteria > Lysobacterales > Lysobacteraceae > Stenotrophomonas > Stenotrophomonas mexicanensis. The sequence goes on along the minus strand of NZ_JAWJTG010000015.1, from coordinate 34,825 downwards.
CGAAGCGCCGTTCTCATCGAGCACAAGCAACACCCCCTGCCCCGTCCTCAGCATCTCTCCCATGCGGCGGCCATCGGCCAGCAGGAAGTCCGGCACGCTGCGACCGGCCAATGGATGGCCATCGCCCAGATCGAGCTGTTGCGACACGCCCCAAACCCGTTCGGCCAGATAGGTGGCGCCATCGCGGGTGCCGGCCAGATCGGCCATGACCGCCGCCAACGCGCGCGAACCGGCTCCAGGACGCATCAGCGCAACCTGCGCGCGCGACCAGTCCAGTACGTTGGCGCCAATTGGATGCCGCTCCGCGTGATAGCTGTCCAGCAGCGCCACGCCAGCGTCACCGCGTATCACGCTGGCCAGTTTCCAGCCCAGGTTCATCGCATCGCCGATGCCCAGATTCAGGCCCTGCCCTCCCAACGGGGAATGCACGTGCGCAGCGTCGCCTGCCAGCAGCACGCGGCCGTTGCGATAGGCGCTGGCCTGGCGCGCACCATCGGTCCAGGTGCTGTGCAGATGCAGCGCGGTGATGGTCACGTCGCGGGCAGACACACGTCGCAGCAGGGATTGCGCTTCATCCAGCGCGAGAGGTTTTCGATGCCCGGCACCGCCATCGAAATCGGCAAGCGCGAGCACACCGGGGGGATTGAAATTACACATGCCCTGCGCGGTGTACTGACGGCCCGGGGTCAGCACGCCGGGATCTTCCAGATCGACCTGCAGCGAATGACCGGTGAATTCGGGATCCGTGCCGATGAAACTGAAACCGCATTGCTTGCGCACTGTGCTCCGGCCTCCATCGCAACCTACCAGCCAGCGACCACGTACCGCCCCGTCAGCGGTCTCGATCTCCACTTCGGTGCCACCGGCGCGCACCGCCTGTACCGCACGCCCGCGTTCGATGCGCACGCCCAGCGTGGTCGCACGTTCGGCCAACACCGTTTCCAGGGCCTGCAGCTCCACCGCCATCTGGGTGCCCACCGGCGACGGCAGGCGCCAGGTCCAGCGCGTGCGGTCGACGTCGTCCAAGGCAAACGGTATTCCGGCGAAGTGGCCGCCCAGCGCCCGCGGCTGCGCGAGCCAATGGGCGGTGCCGGGCGGCGGCGCCCCCTTCTCGGGCTTGAGCACCTGTGTCGCGGCGACCGCGTCCAACAGGCCGCGCCGATCCAATGCCTCCAGCGTAGGGGCGTTCAAGCCGCGGAGCCCGAATGGCAAGCGCTTCAACGGCGAACCAGCGGACCTGGCCTGTTCCAGCACCAGCACTGAACACCCGGCCTGGGCCAGTTCACAGGACAGGAACAGGCCGACCGGGCCGGCACCGGCAATGACGACGTCGTACAGCATGGGGAATCCTTGTGAGCGCCGGGTCGGCGCTCTGGCGGGTCAAATGTTACACTCGGTGTACGTTTCCACAAGTGAACCGCCCATGACCCCGCCTCCAGGTCGTCGCGAACAACGCAAGGCCGAGACCCGACAAGCGATTTCGGACGTCGCCACCGAGCTGATCATCCGGCGTGGCTTCGAGGCCGTCTCCATGTCCGAAATCGCCGAAGCCGCGGGCGTCTCACGCAAGACGGTCTTCAACTACTTCGCCAGCAAGGAAGACCTGGTGTTCGATCGCGATGAGGAGGCGCGCATGCTGCTGCGCGAGGGCATGATGGCGCGCAGCGGCATGACCCCGCTGGCGGCCTTCCAGTCGCTGGTGCGCGAGTTGCTGGAGGCTGGCCATCCGCTGCTGCGCATCAATGCCGGCGCTGCCGCGTTCTGGGGCACCGTGGCGGAGAGCCCGGTACTGGTCGCGCACGCGCGACGGCTGCAGGCGCAGTTGACTGACGACCTGGCGCGATTGATGGCCGACGCTGCCGGCCGGCCAGAACATGACGCCGAAGCGCGATTGGGCGCGGCCATGCTGCTGGCGTCGATGGTGGCGGCCTATGAGAAGGGATTGGCAAGCCAACTGCAGGGCGAGGACCCGCGTGAGGCCATGCTGCAGCTGATCGTGCGCGGCGCCAACGGGGTACTGGTGGCCTTGGCGGGCACCCCGTATACGGACCCCGGCGCGCGTCCATAACGCATTCGGGGGATAGGTCACGAAGTGTTGCAAATGCTAATCTTTCTCATTTGCAGACACGCCCCCTCTCCCGATGCCTTTTCCAATGCCCCTGAAACGCGCCTTGTGCCTGGCACTGATCCTGCCCCTGGCAACCCTTGCCCATGCTGTCGAGCCCTCCACTGCCGCGCCAAAGGACCTGGACAAGGTCGAAGTTCGCGGACGTGCACAGACCCTGTACCGGGTGGACGATGCTGCGGTCGGCACCCGCACGGATACACCGCTGGAGCTGGTCCCACAATCGATCCAGGTCATCCCGCGTGAACTGATCGACGATCAGGCCGCGCGTCAGGTGACCGACCTCTATCGCAGCATCAGCGGCATCAGCTACTTCAGCTATGCCGGGGTGACCCTGCGCGGCTTCCGCCAGGAGAACGTGCTGTATGACGGCCTGCGCGGCGACCCGTATGCAGGTTTCTCGGTCCCGCAGTTGTTCAACATCGAGCGCGTGGAAGTGCTGAAGGGACCGGCAGGTGCGCTGTATGGCGGTGGTGATGCAGGCGGCGTCATCAACTATGTAACCCGCAAACCGAAAGCCAGCGCCGGACGCAACATCGAGATCCAGCTGGGCGACAAGAACTTTCGTGCCGGATCGATCGAGGGTACCGGGCCGTTGAATGCCTCCGGCAGCGTGCGCTATCGCGCCGGGCTGTATGCCGACAGTGAAAAGGGCGTGCGCTGGAACACCGACAGCGAAAGCGTGATCGGCGACGCCTCGCTGGCCTTCGACATCGGCCAGACCGGCGAGCTGGTGCTGCAGTTCACCGACATCACCCAGAACCTCGGCGGCAACCGCCTGCGCGGCGTGCCGGTGAATGATGCGGGCACCTTCCTGACCGACCGCCGCTGGAACCACAACGAGGCCAGCGACTTCCTCGACATGCGCGCCAAAGTGGCGCTGGCGCAGTACCGCTTCGCACCACGTGACAATCTGGATGTGGACTTCGCCGCTCGCTGGTTCAGCAACAACGAGCACCAGATGTACCACGAGCCGATGGGCCTGATCGATCGTGACCGCGATGGCGTGGCCGAGTGGATGACCCGCCAGCTGCGCAACCAGATCCGCGACAACGAAGCATTCACTGCCAACGGCAATGCAGTCTGGCGGGTGACCACCGGCGCGGTTGAGCACAAGGTGTTGTTCGGTGCCGATGTGTACCAGCTGGATGCGGATTTCACTGCACAGACCGCCAACAGCGCCGACCTTGCCCGTGGAGCGGGGCCGGTGCGCGGTATCGACCTGTTCAATCCCGTGTACGGCGCCAGTACCTGGCACGACTACAACCTGGCGGCCCTGCCCTGGCGCAGCACGTCCACCCGCAGCAAGCGCTATGGCGGCTATCTGCAGGACGAGCTGGCACTGGGCACACGCTGGCATGTGCTGGCCGGGTTGCGCTGGGATGGCTTCAAGGACGACGACCGCATTGCCGGCAGCAGTGTGGACGGCAACGACCTCAGCTGGCGGCTGGGCAGCACGTTCACCGTGCGCGAGGGCCTGAATGTCTACGCCAACGTGGCCAGTGGTTTCGTGCCGCAGAGTGCCGCCAACCAGAATCCGGCCGCTGGCGGACCGTTCGATGCCGAGCGCAGCAAGCAGTGGGAAGTGGGCATGAAGTCCCTGCTGGCCGACCGTGTGACCTTGAACATGGCCGCCTACCGGATCGACCGCAGCAATATCGTGCAGGCCACCGGCGAAGTGATCGGTGGCGTGAACCAGTTGGCCGCGCTGGGCCTGGTGCGCAGTACCGGCATGGAGCTGGATCTGCTGGCCGACCTCACCGAGCGCTGGGTGCTGAATCTGACCTACGCCTACAACGATGCGCGGGTGAAGGATGCAGGCCCGAATGGCATCACCAACGCTTCCGGCGACCGATTCGCCAATGCGCCACGCAACAAGCTGGGGCTGTGGACGCGCTACGACCTGCCGTCGATCAATTCGGCCATCGGCTTTGGTGCTGACCATGTAGGTGAGCGCGTCAGTCTGGACGGGCAGACGGTCAAGGCCTACACCGTGTTCGACATGAGCTGGAAGACCACATGGAAGCAGTGGCAGTTCCAGGCCAACGTCAAGAACCTGTTCGACAAGGTATATGCAGCCAGCGGTTTCATCGCGCGCAACGGGCATTTCCCGGGTGAGCCGCGGCGGGTGTACGTGCAGGCCGCTTACAGCTTCTGACGCAGGGCTGGGGGCGGTGATGACGGGGAGGTGGCAACCCACCTCCCCTGTGGGTGTCAGTGCGAGCAGGCCACCAGCATCGAGCGGGTGGCCATCTGGGTGGAGGTGAAGCCGTTCTTGTTGCCCACCGCGATGGCGTTGCCGTCGTCGCCATCCTTGCTGAAGACTACATAGCCGCCTGGGCACATCTGTCCGGCCTTTTCGTAGCAGCCACTCCAGGCACTGGAGCCGCTGCAGTCGATGGAGACGCCGCGCCGGCCATCGGGTGTAACGGTCATCTTCGCGGTGGTACAGCCACCCAACGCGGCCACAAGCAACAACGGAACGAACAACTTCATGGGTACTCCAGGGATTGGGGGGGCAGCGAGTGGGCGCCAAGGCTGGAGTGCCTGGATTGCACGAACCTTGCGCCGACAGCGCTTTTCCTGCGTCACCACAGCCGTGCGGAAGATCGGGAAGGCACGCCATGTTCACGCAATGTTCCTGTAATACGGTGCCGACGCGTGCCGAACCGCCCTGCCACGCCCCTTCCTGCCCAAGCCCTGCCGATGCACATCCTGCTGATCGAAGACGAAGCCGAACTGGCCGCCACCCTGAAATCCGCCCTGCAGCGCGAGCGCTACGTGGTGGACCTGGCCAACACGCTGGCACTGGCCCGCGAAGCGGCCCTGTGCGGATCGCACGATCTGGTGCTGCTGGACCGCACCCTGCCCGACGGTGACGGGCTGGGATTGATTTCCCTGCTGCGTGAGCGCAAGCCCGGGGTGCCGATCATCGTGCTGAGCGCGCTGGGGCAGCTACCGGACCGCATCGCCGGCCTGGATGAGGGCGCGGACGACTATCTGACCAAGCCCTTCGCGCTTGAGGAACTGTTCGCCCGCATCCGCGCTGCAGGGCGCCGGCCGAGCGGCATGCAGGTGGAATTGGTCAGCATCGGCCGGTTGGTGTTCGACCCGGCATCGGGTGAAGCCAGTGTGGGCGGGCAACGGCTTGAGCTGCCGCGCCGCGAGATCCGTGTGCTGACCGCGTTGGCCCGGCGGCTGGGGCGCACCGTGCTGCGCGAGTCGATTGAGATGGCAGTGTATGGATTCGATGACGGCATCCATTCCAATACGCTCGACTCTCACGTCTCGCGCCTTCGCCGCAAGCTGGCCGATGCCGATGCAGGAGTAGAGATACACGCCATCCGCGGCGTCGGCTATCTGATGCGGGAAGCCAAGTAATGGCGCGTCGTCCCTCGCTGAAGCGCCCGTTGATCGTCAAAACGCTGATCTATCAGCTGCTGGCGTTGCTGGTGGCGTTCTTCGCGCTGCTGATGGTGCTGATACGTGCCGACAGCGGTGGCTACTACACCATCCAGACCTTCGCGCCGGTGGCGGCCGACGCGGTGCACCGCGACCGCAACGGCGACCTCTACGTGCAGAACACGCCGGAACTGGCCGAACTGCTGAAGGTCGTTCCCGGTGCATGGTTCATCGCCGAGGATGAGCACGGCCACCACGTTACGTTCGGGCCTGTGCCGCCGGCCTATGCCTCGCTGGTTGGCGCACTGGATGGCATCCCCTTTGGCGACCTGCGCGGGCGCGACCGCAGCGATGGCCTGGCCGTCGTGGTCCGCCAGCACAGCGGGCCGGCCGGCAAGCTGACCATCATGGCCCATGGCGAAACCGATACGCTGACCTGGCAGATGGCATTGGCGGCACACATCATCACCCTGCCGATCTTCCTGCTGCTGGGCCTGGCCACCATCGTCCTGACACCGATCATCGTAAGACGAGCTTTGGCCGGGGTGGAGCGCATCGCCCAGGAAGCCCGCAACATCTCCGCCAGTCGCCGCGGTGTCCGCCTGACAGAAACCGCGGTGCCGGTGGAGATCGCTCCGTTGGTGACGGCGGTGAATGAAGCACTGGAGCGGCTGGACGAGGGGCACGAGCGGCAACGCCGCTTCATCGCCGCCGCCGCGCATGAGCTGCGCACCCCCATTGCGATTCTGAGGGTGAAGGTCGATGCGGCCGACGACGCCACCACGCGCAACCTGGCCGTGGAAGTGGCACGGTTGGCGACGCTGGCAGAGCAGTTGCTGGATCTGCACCGCATGGACGAAGACGGGCCGAAGGAAACCATCAACCTGGCGCGGGTGGCCAAACGGGTGGCCGCCGATCTGGCGCCGCTGTTGATCCAGTCGGACAAGACCGTAGCCGTGGCGGTGGAATCGCACTTCCCGGTGTTCGGCGAGACCGGCGCAGTGGAGCGGGTAATCTCCAACCTGGTGCTGAATGCTGCCGAACATGGCGGACGCCAGATCATCGTGCGCGTTCAGGGCAGCTGCCTGGAGGTCGAGGACGACGGCCCCGGCATACCGGTCGACCAGCGCGAACGGGTTTTCGAACCCTTCCAGCGGCTGCGGCCGCGGCAGACAGGCGCAGGCCTGGGGTTGAACCTGGTGCGCCAGGTGATCGACCGCCACGGCGGCCACGTCACGATTCTGGATGCGCCTGGCGGTGGTGCATTGATCCGTGTTGAGTTTCCACTGCACCCGGGCGTAACCAGCGCGCCACCGCTGGAGCACTGAACACACCGCATGCACCTGTGTAACTGGCACCTGTCCGTGCGAAGCCGGTAGCGAGGACAGGCAAGGTTGCGGCAATGTTCGCTGCACAGCATCGGGGTGTGGCACCTACCGTGCCACCGCGTTCCGATCTGACAGGAAGCCTGCATGTGACCCAGGGAGCTCCTCCACCGTCCCCTTCCACGCGCACTGTGCCACCGCGGAATTCGCCGGGCCTTACCGCTGCCGCGTGGAATCGCCGCCCGCGTAGTGGCCGCGCGCTCGGCCTGGAACATTGGCCGCTCTGGCTGCGGGAAGTTCCCGAAGCCGAGCGCGCAGGTGTATTGATGCGGCTGTTCGGCGCCTTGTTCCTGCTGCTGCCCGGCATTGCACTGGTGGCTTCAACGTATCGGCACGCGAGCGCAGCGGCGGCCGCTGCTGTGCTCCTGTTCGTTGCCGTGCATGCCGCGCTGCATGGGTTGGCGGCATGGCGCGCGGCAACCTCGCGCCCGATGCCACCACTGCTGCGCGTCCTGGATGGTCATGCCGCTGGGATAATGATTGCCAGCGCGCTGCTGATCAGCATCGGTGCAGGGATGACGAAGCTGCCTGTTCCAGCATTCTTCTGGTTGTCGGCCGGCGCGGTGAGTCAACTCTTCGCTGCGCGATTGGCAGGTCACCGGCTGCGCAATGCACTGCTGGTTCTCGGTAGCGCCCTGCAGTTCATCGCCGTAGCATTGCTCGCCCTTCCTGCCGCACGCTGACACAGCGATAGCCCCGCAAGGTTCACGCAACCCAGCGCATCGAGACTCGACGGCCAACCACATCTGCCACGCCAGACGTGTGTCTCTACTGCCGCGAGGACCCGCGATGACCTGTCTCTACTGGATGCTGCGACGATGAGCGCCGCACCACGCAAGCGCCGCCGCGCGCTCATGATTGCTACCGCCCTGCTGTGCAGCGCGCTGATTCTGTTTGCATGGTTGCGGCCCGCACCACCTCCGCAACTGCAGGTTGCGCCGGTCGTTCGCGGCAACATCGAACAGGTGGTGGAAGCCACTGGCACGCTGAAGCCCTCGCGGCTGGTCAGCGTGGGTGCGCAGGTCTCCGGCCGCATCGACACCCTGCATGTGAAACTGGGCGACAAAGTGAAAGCCGGCGATCCCATCGCCGATATCGATTCGCGCACGCAGCGCAATGCATTGCTGAGCGCACAGGCCGCACAGCGCACCGCGCGCGCCAACCGCGATGCACTAGCGACCGACCTGCGCCAGTTCGAATTGACACTGCATCGGCAGCAGCAACTGGCTGCCGCGCAACTGGTGGCCCGCGCCGACTTCGATGCAGCCAAGGCCAAGGTCGACGCCACCCGTGAACAGATCGCCGCGTTGAACGGTGAAGTTGCGCGCCGACAGACCGACGTCGATGTCGCGCAGACCAATCTCGAGTACACCCGCATCACCGCCCCCACCGACGGCACCGTACTGGCCGTGGTCGCGCGCCAGGGGCAGACCGTGAATGCGGTGCAGAGCGCACCGACCATCGTGATGCTGGGCAATCAGGACGTGATGACGGTGTACGCCGAGATCTCCGAGGCTGACGTCGTACACACCGCTGTTGGGCAGGAGGCGTTCTTCACCATTCTTGGTGATGCCGGCCGCCGCTACAGCAGCAGGCTTCGGGATATAGCGCCAGCACCGGAATCGATCACCAACGAAGACAGTTCCAGCCTCGCCGCACCGGCGGTGTCGGGTGGCAGCCGCACGGCCATGTACTACAACGGCCAGTTCGACGTGGACAACGCCGATGGCCGCCTGCGCAGCTACATGACCGCGCAGGTTCGCATCGTGCTGGGCCGCGCCAACGACGTACTGACCATTCCCTCGGCCGCATTTGGTGCGCGCAACACCGATGGCAGCTACAGGGTGCAGGTCCGTGGTGCCGATGGCCGCGCCAGCACGCGGCGCATCACCACCGGGCTGGATGACCAGATCCAGGTGGAAGTACGCGACGGGCTGAAGGAAGGCGAACAGGTCGTGCTGGCGCAGGCCAACGTCGAAGCCGCCAGCGCACCCGCTCAGCCCAAATGAGTACGACCATGACCGAGCCACTGCTGCGCGTTCGCGGCGTACGCCGTGAATTTGCCGCGGGCGAGCAGACACTGGTGGTACTCGACGGCATCGACCTGGATATTCACGCAGGTGAACTGGTGGCCATCGTAGGCCAATCCGGTTCGGGCAAGTCCACGCTGATGAACATCCTGGGTTGCCTGGATCGCCCTTCCGCTGGCGTCTATCAGATCGCCGGGCGCGAGACCGCGCAGATGTCGCCTGATGAACTGGCCGAACTACGCCGCGAGCACTTCGGCTTCATCTTCCAGCGCTACCACCTGCTGACCGATCTGACTGCACTGAGCAATGTGGAGGTGCCTGCGATCTACGCCGGCATGCCTGCCGAAGCACGCCATGCAAGGGCAGCCACCCTGCTGTCGCGGCTGGGTCTGGGCGAGCGCATGCAGCATCTCCCTGGCGAGCTCTCGGGCGGCCAGCAGCAACGCGTTTCGATTGCGCGTGCGCTGATGAATGGTGGCGCGGTGATCTTCGCCGACGAACCCACGGGTGCGCTGGATACGCATTCCGGCAAAGAGGTGATGAAGATCCTCGGCGAGCTGCACGCGGAGGGTCATACCGTGGTGCTGGTCACGCATGACATGGCCGTGGCCGAGCATGCGCAGCGCATCATCGAAATCCGCGATGGGCGGATCGTGGATGATCGTGCAACCGGTACTGCTCTGGCAGCGGGCGTGGCGACGCCAGCCGTGCCCCAATCCGTGGGTAGCAGCGGCTGGCAGGTCTGGCGGGACCGGTTCGCTGAAGCCTTCCGCATGGCACTGCGCGCGATGAACGCCCACCGCATGCGCACCTTCCTGACCATGCTCGGGATCATCATCGGCATTGCTTCGGTCGTGGCGGTGGTAGCACTGGGCACCGGTGCACGGCAGGCCATCCTGTCCAACATCTCCTCGTTGGGTACCAACACCATCGAGATCTATCCCGGTTCCGGTTTTGGCGACCTGCACTCGGCGCGGGTGGAAACACTCACCCCCGGCGACAGCGTGGCCCTGGCCCGGCAGCCATTCGTGGACAGCGCCACCCCGGGTGTTGCCACCAGCGGCACCGCCCTGCGCGGCAATCGCTCTGCCAGTGTGCAGGTGCAGGGCGTCAGCGAGCAGTACTTCCGCGTGCATGGCCTGAAGCTCGGCGAGGGCGCCTTCTTCGGTCCACCCGGCGTGGCCGGCTACCAGCAGGTGGTGGTGATCGACGCCAATACCCGCGCACGCTTCTTCGCCGCGACCGACAACCCGATCGGGCAGACCCTGCTGCTGGGCAATGTTCCGGTGCGTGTGGTGGGTGTGGTGAAGAAGGACGCCGGTGCGGCCGGTGATGCATCGCTGCTGCGGGTATGGCTACCCTACACCACCGCAATGGCGCGCGTACTGGGGCAGAGCCACGTCTCCAGCATCACCGTGCGCGTCTCGGATGCGATCAGCATGGAAGCGGCTGAGCAGGCCATCGCGCGACTGCTGACTCGCCGCCACGGCAGCACCGATTTCTACATGAGCAACAACGCGCAGATCCGTAGATCCATTGAACAGACCACCGGCATCCTGACCATGATGATCAGCTCCATCGCTGCCATCGCACTGGTGGTGGGCGGAATCGGGGTCATGAACATCATGCTGGTGTCGGTGACCGAACGAACCCGCGAGATCGGCGTGCGCATGGCTGTGGGCGCGCGACGCAGCGACATCCTGCAGCAGTTCCTGATCGAATCGGTGCTGGTCTGCCTGCTCGGTGGCGTGCTCGGCATCGGCGTGGCGCTGGCGCTGGGCGCGGTGATGGAGCTGGCCGGTGCGGGCTTCAGCCTCGTGTTCTCCGTCAATTCGATTCTGGCTGCATTCGTGTGTTCCAGCCTGATCGGCGTTGGTTTCGGCTTCCTGCCGGCACGCCGTGCCGCACAGCTGGATCCTGTGGAGGCGCTGGTTCGATAGCCGCTGCAATTGCTCGCCCTGACGGCAGGTTCGCGCAATGTCTGCGGGGTGTACTACGGCTACCAACGATGTCCGCACAGGAGCTGGACGATGTTTCTGAAGACAGGAAGAACCGCGCTGATTGTAGCGGTCGCTGCGCAGCTGGTGTTGATGCCGTACGCCGGCGACGCCCATGCGCAGCGTGGCGACCGCTACAACCCGCACTGGAACCAGGACTACCGCGATCGGGAGCGCGATGCATGGGAACGACGCGAACGTGAGCGGAATCATGAGCGCGAACGCGAGCGCCGGCACGATGCCAAGACCGCCGGTGTCGTGGTGGGCGTGGTAGGTGCAGCGGTGGTGGCCGGCGTGATTGCCGCTGCCGCCAAACGCGAGCGCGAGACCCGCGAGCGCGCCAACTACTGCATGAACCGCTACGGCAACTACGACCGCCGCAACGACAGCTATCGCGGCGCCGACGGCTACACCTATCCCTGCCGCTGACTTGTATCTCTCAAGGAAAAACCACCCATGACCAGGATCACTCTATTGATCGCGCTGTGCGCTGCTCCGTTGCTGGCCCAGGCCTCACCGACCGACCCGAAGCAGGCCTACATCGACGCCACATTCACCGCCATGGATGCCAACAACGACGGACGCGTTGACAAGGTCGAGTACGCGAAATTTCAGCAGGAACGTTTCAGCAAGCAGGCCGATTCCATCGACGCCGCGTTTTCCGCGATGGACAGGAACAAAGACGGCAGGATCAGCAAGGAGGAAGCCAACGTGGTGCCGGAGATCGCGAAGTACTTCGCGGGCCTGGACATCGATGGTGATGGCTATCTGTCGCTGAAAGAGATGCAACAAGCCATGGTGGCCGCTCAGACTGCAGACGCGCCAACAAAGTAAATCCAGGGCGGGGCGCTGAAGATGGATACCCATCCGGGCGCGGTGCGGGTTGAATACACCCTCTTCCCACGTTAGCCTCCGAGGTGCCCAAGGAGGGCTATCAACGGAGTGAAGCATGAAGATTGGATTCAAGCTGTCTGTTGCTATTGCGGCTGCTGCACTGACCCTGGGAATCGGCAGTGCCTCCGCGCAGTCCCGCTGTACCCCGTGCTACACCGCCTACGAGGCCTGCCTCGCAGCGGGCAATGGCGAGAAGGTGTGCTACCCGGCTTTTGCCCGCTGCCTGCGGAACAGCGGCTGCACCATCCCGTAAGTCACGCACTGCCGTGATGTGTGCCGGCCCCCATTGCGGGGGCTGGCATTGGTGCTTCTCGAAAGGTGCTCCTCGCTCCTCACGGTATCAGTCTGCATTCCAGCTGGCCGGCCGAGCCGAGCATGCACGCAGAATACCCATCCGCCATATCGGTAGCACAATGCGTCCGGCGCATTTGCGCGACGGCGCGCGGACCCGGTGCTGAGCCCCTGGCACCCTTTTCCGTCCTTCGCAGCACCAATCCTGCCAGGTGACAGTACCAGGCAGATCGCCCCAATTCAGGTATCCTTGCGCGCAGTCAGCCACGCCTTCATGCGGCCGCTGCGGTGCAGCATCGTCGTTGCCGACGAACACACGATTCGCCATGGATGTTTCAACGTAGTCACAGGGGAAAATGGATGAAGAAGTTTCTGTTCGCAGCGATCATCGCCGTGTCGCTGGTAGGTTGCACCACCAATCCACCGCTCAATTTTTCGGTCCCGAATGTCGGGGTCAGCAGCAAGAAGATTGATGGCGAGTTGAAGTCATTGACGGTCACGCTGGCACGTCCGGATGAAGCCAAGGGCAAGATCCCCGCGCAGGCCCAGCACGAAGTGCCGCAGATGTGGCAGAACGCGTTGACCGAAGCGCTGAACAAGATGGCGGTGTTCCGCGACGACGCGCCGGTGAAGTTGAGCCTGTCGGTGAAGATCCTGGCGATCGACATTCCTAGCTTCGGTGCATCGATGACCACCAAGACGATCGCCCGCTACGAGCTGATCGATCGTGCAACGGGCAGCATCGTCTACACCCAGGATGTCAGCGCGTCCGGCGAAGTTCCATTCAACTACGCCTTCGCAGGCGTGATCCGTGCCCGTGAGTCGATCAGCCGCTCGGCCCAGAACAACATCGCCCAGTTCCTGCAGGCCCTGGAGACAGTGGATATCTCCAAGCCGATGTTCCCGAACAAGCAGGAAGCGCCGTGAAGCGCCTGCTGCTGGCCGCATCCGCTGCTGTGATGCTGACCGCATGCGCACCAAATGTGCGCACGGACAGCTACTCCATCGGTTCGGTGGGACAGGTCAATCGCACCGTCAGCGGCACGGTCATCAGCGTCCGTGCGGTCAGTATTGACGGCTCACAGGGCGGTGGTGCCGTTGCCGGCGCTGCGGCTGGCGGCGTGGCCGGCTCCACCATCGGTGGCAGCGACCAGGCGGCGGCCATCGGTGCCATTGGCGGCCTGGTGGTAGGCGCGATTGCCGGCGCAGCCTCCGAACGCGCACTTTCGCAGGCCAAGGGCCTGGAATACGTGGTGCAGACGGAGAACGGCAATCTGATGACAGTTGTACAAGGCCCCGATCCGGTATTCAGCACCGGCATGCGGGTGCTGGTGCTGTATGGGTCACCCTCGCGGATCATTGCCGATCCACGCCAGCCGAAGTCGGCCCCGTAAACGCGGCGATGCCCCTTTCATGGGGCATCGCTCTGCAGCGGTGCGATTTCAACCCATCCGCACCGCGTGACTCTCGCGAGCCTGCACTTCGATATCCTGCTGGCGCTGCATGACCGCCTGCTGCCGCTCCAGACTGGCGGCTTCCATCTGCTGCAGCGACTGCGCAACCGGCGTATGCACTGCTACATCTGTTGGCATTGAAACACGCAGGTGGGCGGGATCGTTCATCTCGCCCTGCACCACGAACACGTTCCGCCCTGCGGGAACGTCGGCCGTCTGGGCGCTCAGCAGCACGTGATCGGCGCGTTCAAGCTGGTTGCGGCGGGCCAAGGCCATCACGCTCGCCACAAGACGCTCGCTGTTCTCATCGTGGGTGCGCCCGGCGCTGGCATCGATCGCGGCAACGCCTTCGCGCACCTGCTGCATCAGTGCGTACTCGCGATGGCCTGGGCCGATGTCCGCCAGGCGGGTCAGCGCCTGTGAGGGATCCGGCACGTCGTCCACCGCTGCGGTCAGCGGGCTGCGGGTAATGGTCCGATACGGGTCGTCCGGGTGGAACTGGGTACGTTTTTCCTGGCGTTCCAGACGAACCTCGCGCGCGTCGTTGAGTTCAGCGATACGGGCGGGATCGGTGATCTCGCGCAGCGACATGTGACCGCCGCCCGCATTGACGCTGGCCCATTTTCTGTCCGCTTCGAAGTACATCGCGTAATAGCTGTTGCCACCGATGATGTTCGGATCGACCGCTGAGCGGCCCTCCAGTACCTGGGTGGCTTCCAGCACGCTCAACCGGGTCAGGTACTGGCCACCTTTCGCCCATCCCATCTGGCCGATGGCATCGACGCTGGTGTTGCCTACGCGCGGGCCCCCGGCGTAGTCGTTGTTGAGCATGTTGGTCCAGATCTGCTCCAGCTTCTCGGGGCCGCTCTTCTGCTCGGCAGCCTCCAGCAGCACGCGCGGCGTCCAGCAGTTGGGATCAAGCTCATGCCGTTCAAATGCCCGGTCGTGAGCCAGCATCACATCCTTGCCGGGAAGATTCAGTGCCATTTCGGGACGCCCCTGCTCCATTCAGTACAAGCGCCGCTCCAGGTCCTGGCGCAGAAGCGTCTGCCCAAACACATCCCATTGGCGCTCGCTCAGCTGCGCGTCGGGAAAGCCGGATCCCTTGCCCTCCTGCTGCCGTGCATAGTCCTGTGCGTAGCTGTTTGCAACGCGGCCTGGCAGGCTGTCGTTGCGAACAACACCCAGCGCCAGCGTCCCATAGCCATCCGCATCCGGCAGCTGCGACAGATAGTTCCAGTACAACTCGCGGTTTCCGGCCTTGGCATAGCTGGCCAGAATCTTGAGATTCTCTTGCGTCAACCCGCCCATTGCCTGCTCCTGAATGCACTCATTATCGGACTCGGGTGCGCGCGAGGACATCGCGCACCGCATCTTCCATCCGCTTCCAGTCAGCCAGGAAGGCCCGCTTGTAGTTCAACGAGATGGAAAGCTTGTTCTCCACATCCGAGAAGTAGTGGAAACACCCTGCCGCAGCTTGTCCTTGCTCACTGATGACCTGATCGCCCTGCAGGCGAACGCCATCCCCCCGGAATGCCGTGCTTTCGCATTTGATGAATGTGGTCAGGCTGCCGTTGGGAGCGCGCGCGATGTACCAGTCATCTTCATAGGCAGGATTTCGGATGGGCGGTTTTCCATAGCGCGCTTCGTACGCCTTCGAGAAAACCTCCATCCTCGTTTCATCGATGGCGTAAGGCGTCAGGCCCATGACGTCGGACCGCCCAATCCGCAGATCGAGCCGATCCCGAGGATCCCCTCGCTCCACCGATCCTTCCTCGGTGGATGCCTGGTTGGAGGACAATCGCTCCAATGATGTTTCGATTGGCGCACGATCGATGTAATCGATCGCCACAGCAATCTCCTTGCGGAAATCATTCGTACGCGGATTCGCCCGGGCACCCGGAGCAGTCGGCTTCATGTCCGGCCACTCGATGACCAGCGTCACGCCCTCGCCCGGCCACGGTGCGATCTGGCTGTCCAGGTAGTTGGCCGGAATGCGGAAGGTGTTCGGCCCCAGCTTCACGTCCACGGGGGCATCGGTATAGGTATGGCCGTTGATCGTGCGGCCGGTCTGGGTTGCGCCGGACATGACGGGATTCCTTTCGTGTTCGTTGGACGGTGGCCGCGCACATGCGCCGGCACTCACTGCAACGGCAAGTGCAAGCGTCAGACACCGGCTGGGGGGCATCACGTGCATGGGCATTCCATTGCAGGGTTCCAGCGCCACTATAGGGAACCGGGTGTCAACGGAACAGGAACCGCATCGCCGCCCTTCACGAAGCGAGGCAGCGCTCCACATGCACTGCCTGCAGCAATACCACTACCGCGATTGCTGTGGCCTCCGAAACGCTGCGGGGTGCGCGGGCCATGTCGACCACACTCGGCGCTACGCTTCAGACCTCAGCTGTCGCTGTCCGTGCTTCTATGGCCGCGATAGGTTTCGCCCCACTCGCGCATGGCCAGCAGCACCGGCACCAGCGTGCGCCCGAATTCGGACAGCTCGTACTCGACCCTCGGTGGCACCTCTGCATAGACATGGCGGATCACCACCCCGTCAGCTTCCAGTTCCCGCAGTTGGCTGGTCAGCATGGACTGGGTGGCGTTGGGCACCCGCCGCGTCAGCTCCATGAAGCGACGCTTGCCGGTCATCAGGTGGAAGAGGATGACAGGCTTCCACACGCCACCCATGACCGACAGCGTGACCTCCACGGCGCAACCGCTCTTGCCATCCCAACGCTTGCTACGCATGCATACTCCGGAAAACCATAGTACCTACGGAAAATCATCGTTCTTGTTGCAATAGCGGTGCGAGCCTAGCATGGCCCCATTCCTTGAATGTGAGCCCCTCCATGACGTTCAAAGCACTGCTCGCCCGCAAGACGAACAACCAGGTTTCGACCGAACTGATCGATTTCGATGAGGCCGACCTGATGGACGGTGACGTCCTGGTGCAGGTCGAGTACTCCACGCTCAACTACAAGGATGCGCTTGCCCTCACCGGCAAGAGCCCGGTCATCCGGACGTTCCCGCTCATTCCCGGCATCGATCTGGCAGGCGTAGTGCTGGAATCCAGCAGGGCCGACTTCAAGCCAGGCGACCGCGTTGTGCTCAATGGCTGGGGCCTGAGCATGAGTCACCACGGCGGCCTGGCACAGCGTGCGCGCGTGCGTAGCGAATGGCTCAACCGGATTCCCGGCAACCTGACCACCCGTGACGCCATGGCCATCGGCACCGCGGGCTATACCGCCATGCTGTGCGTGCTGGCCCTGGAACATGCCGGCGTGACGCCCGACAAGGGCGATGTGCTGGTCACCGGCGCCAACGGCGGTGTCGGCTCGATTGCGGTGGCGATCCTTTCAAAGCTGGGCTATCGCGTGGTGGCCGCCACCGGGCGCCCGGAGCATGCTGAGTATCTGCACAACCTGGGTGCGAGCGAAATCATCGACCGCGCGCAGCTTTCGGAACCACGCGACCGGCCGGTGAGCGCCGAACGCTGGGCCGGCGTGGTGGATGTGGCCGGCGGCCCTACCCTCGTCAACGCCATTGCCGAAACGAAATACCGGGGCGCCATCGCCGCCTGCGGCCTGGCGCAGAGCGATGCGCTGCATGGCTCGGTGCTGCCTTTCATCCTGCGCAACGTAACCCTCGCAGGCGTGGATTCGGTGAACGCGCCGCAGGACGTTCGCCAGCGCGCGTGGGAGCGGCTTGCCACCGACCTGTATCCGCAGAAGCTTGAAAGCACGGTGCAGCTGATTGGGCTTGCCGACGTGCTTGAGGTTTACGAGCAGATCATTCCGGGCAAGGTGCGTGGGCGGATAGTGGTGGATGTGAATGCCTGAGGAAGCCTC
Organism: Stenotrophomonas mexicanensis; assembly: GCF_032911605.1. Taxonomy (NCBI): domain Bacteria; kingdom Pseudomonadati; phylum Pseudomonadota; class Gammaproteobacteria; order Lysobacterales; family Lysobacteraceae; genus Stenotrophomonas; species Stenotrophomonas mexicanensis. The sequence continues at coordinate 17,399 of NZ_JAWJTG010000015.1, read as the reverse complement.
CCCAGCGGATTCCATCCGGCAACGAATGGTGAACATGCCGTGAAACCATGCGCGCAGCAATGGCCGCTTGCCACTGCTGCTCGCATACGCTCAGGTTTCCGCCGACTGTGGACACCGCCATGTCAATGACTGCACTCGCACTTGCGACCGCTCTTTCCGGCCTGCCCGACATTGCCTGGGAGCGCGAGCGCGGCGAAGACGCACATCAGCTGATGCTCTGCCAGATCCATCGCGATGAGCTGATGCAGGATGACGCGAAGAGCGATGCCTACCAGCGCGCCAAGGCGGTCTGCGATCTCCTGGCGCGTGAGTACAGGAACAAATGGGATTTCGATGCGCAGGAGGCATTGGCGGCATCGGCAGTGGATCTGGATGAGCTGATCCGGCGGGGAGACCTGGTTGAGGTGCCTCCAACTAGGCAGGACCGCGTCTACGAGTGATTCCGTGCCGGCAGGTGCTGGCACCTGGAGCTGCCGCAGGGCAACCAGGTCCAGTGCCGATCGGCGAGGCTAGCGGATGCGACTCCGCGCCAGTGCCAGGCGCCTGATCTCGTCTGGCAGAAACACGACGCCGTCCTCCATTTCGATGCGCATCTGCGAGGCATCACCTTCGTGCCCCTGCATTGCAGCGGTCACCAGAATCTTCAGTGCATCCGTGCGGATATCGTAGCCGCCGACGGTGTGCTTCAAGGTACCCACGCTGTTCCAGTCGATTTCCATGATCGGCGTCCACATCCACAGGCTTCATGCTGGCAACGGCCTTCGCCCACGTCAATGAAACCGGTCGCACGGCCGACCATGAAGCGAAAGGCCACGCGCGTGGTCAAGGCCCCTTATCATGGAGGGGTAAGGGCTCTGCAAGCCCAGTTGACGTACGCAAGGCAGTATCTGGATGTCTATGGAATGGCGCCCCTCGGGCTGGGGCCTACGTGTGACCCGCTCGCCGAACTGGTGGCTGCGACTTGACGGCGAACATGTTGAGCTTTTGATTGAAGGTCGCCAGTACCGGCAACACGTGGCTGACGACGAGCGCGTGCAGGTCATCCCTGGACTCGCCTGGGCCAAGGTCGTCCTGCAGACCCAGGGCGATGGCGTGCTGACCATGGATGGACTGTCCAACAGCCAGGCTTCCCGGCTTGCGGCAGCGCTGCAGCAGGTGCGCTTTGCGGGTACCACGCGCGGGCGCAAGGCACTGTTCGACACGATTCTGGAGCAGATCCAGTCGTGGCTGGCCGAGGCAGATGCCCTCATCGACCGGGGCAGCACCGGCCGCCGCTGGATCACGCACGAACAACAGCAGGCACTGCTGGCCGGTCGCCCCGCCCTGCCGCTCCCGCCGCGCGAGCTGGAACAATTGTTCCTGGATGAGGATGTGCACGAGGACCTGCATTCGCCCAGCCACCGTGCAGCACTGGACGCCCTGGGCGACTGGCAGCTGGACTGGCCCGAGGCGTGGGCCGACGCCAACGCAACCATGGCAGCGCGCGAACGGGTACTGGCCAAGGACTTCCTGGACCGGGTCGAGAGCAAGCCGCTGACCGACGAACAGGCCCGCGCCGTCATCTGTTTCGACAACCGCGTGCAGGTCGTCGCCTCCGCTGGCTCTGGCAAGACCTCCACCATGGTCGCCAAGGCCGCTTATGCCATTGATCGCGGCTTTGTCGAACCCGAACGGATCGTGATGCTCGCCTTCAACAAGGACGCCGCCAGGGAGCTTGAAGAGCGCGCGCAGCGATGCTTCGACCGGCTCGGCATGGGCGACACCGTGGTTGAAGCCCGGACCTTCCACGCCCTCGGCCTGGCCATCGTCGCCAAGGCCACCGGACGCAAGCCCGACATCCCCGAATGGACCACTGACGCCACTCTGGGCTTCAACAAGCTGGCCGAACTGGTAGACGATCTGAAGGATCGCTCGACCCACTTCCGCACCCAGTGGGATATGTTCCGCCTGGTATTCGGGCGCGACCTGCCGCCATTCGGCGCGGAAATGGAGGCCGACGGCTACGACCGCGATGGCACGCCCTACATCCGTACCCTGCAGGGGGAACGGGTGAAGAGCCTGGAAGAGTGCGTGATCGCCGACTGGCTCTTCTACAACGGCGTGACGTACGACTACGAGCGACGCTACGAGTTCGATACCGCGACAGACACCCATCGCCAGTATCGCCCGGACTTCTACTATCCGGACGCCGGGCTGTATCACGAGCACTTTGCGCTGGATGCCGATGGCCAGCCGCCGAAGCACTTTGCCAACTACAGCGAAGAGATGCACTGGAAGCGCCAGCAGCATGTGGCACGCGGCACGGCCCTTGTCGAGACGACATCCTTTGGCCTGCGCAGCGGGCATGCCCTGCTGGATCTCGCAGAGAAGCTTGGCGAGTGTGACATCGAGCTCGACCCGAACCCGGACCGCGAGCTGCCCGATCAGGGCGCCAGACCGATGCCCGATGCGGACCTGATCGGCTTGATGCGCACCTTCATTGCCCACGCCAAGAGCAACTGCCTGACGCTGGACGATATGGCCGCACGCCTGCGGCAGATGCCCGAGGATCAGTTCAAGGAGCGACACCGTCGCTTCCTGGAAATCGCAGGGCCGGTTTTCCAGGCCTGGGACAACGCACTGGCTGACGAGCGCGGCATCGACTTCGAGGACATGCTCAACATGGCGGCCGGGCTGCTGGAACAGGGCCGCTACGAATCGCCTTACGAGCTGGTGATGGCCGATGAATTCCAGGACGCTTCGCGCGCCCGCGCACGCCTCTGCCGTGCGCTGGTCAGCCAACCGGGCCGCCATCTGTTTGCGGTGGGCGATGACTGGCAATCGATCAACCGCTTCGCCGGGGCCGACGTTTCGGTGATGACCGGATTCCGCGAGTGGATGGGCCATGGCCAGGTGCTGAAACTGGAACAGACGTTCCGCTGCCCACAGGCGCTCTGCGATGTGTCCAGCCGCTTCATCAGCCGCAACCCCGCGCAGATCGCCAAAGCAGTTCGCTCAGCTGCAACGGCCATGGGCCCGGTGCTGCAGGCGTTCCAGATGAATCGGCGTGAGGAGGTGCAGGATGGCGTTCGCCAGTACCTCGCCAAGCTGCATCAGCAGTTGTTGTCCGGGGCGGTGCCGCAAGGGCGCAACGGACGCGTGACGGTCTTCATCCTGGGGCGCTATCGCGCCGATCGCAGCGCGATGCCTTCGGATTGGAAGACAGCCTTCGGCAGCACGATGGAGGTCGAATTCCTGACCGCACATCGATCGAAGGGGCGCGAAGCGGACTACGTGATCCTGCCGGGCATGATCAACCGCAGCTTCCCGAGCCTGCGCGCGGATGACCCGGTGCTTTCGCTGGCCATGCCGGATGGGGATACCTATCCGCTGAGCGAAGAACGGCGGTTGTTCTATGTCGCGCTGACGCGTGCGCGACGGTCGGTGGCGATGTTCACCCTGCAGGGCAAGCACTCGCCGTTCCTGGATGAGCTGGTGCGGGACGGTGCGGTGGAAGTGACCGCGATTTCAGGCGCGACCATCAATGAAGAACGCTGCCCAGTGTGCAAGGTGGGCGTGTTTGTGGACCGCAATGGGCCGCATGGGGCTTTCCGGTCGTGCTCCAGTTACCCGTTGTGCCACAACAAGCCGAAGGGTGGGCGTCGCGGGTAGCCGTCCAAGAAATGCCATCCGTTCGAGCACGCAGACACCACACCTCAGCGGTGAGCGGCCGGCTGTAGCGGGCGGCAGGACCACGGACTCCCACTTTCCCACAAAGAGAAAGCCGGCACTGGGCCGGCTTATGGATCCTTTTCCAGCACCTGCATCAACGCTTTGAGCACAGCTTTCTCAAGCTGAGCACGATGTCCGCAAAGCCATAGAGGAAAGGCGCAGCAAGAAGCGCGGAGACGCCTGATCCCAAAAGCCAGGGAACAATGCCAGTAAGCGCCAACACGATGCTGATGACGCCAACCGCGGCCGACAAACCTCCGACCGTCTGGATGACAAGCGGCAGCGTCTCACTCTCTACTCGTGACTGTTCTGCCGAAGCCGGGTCCACCGCATCCATTTCACTCATGATTAGTCCTGTCCGTGAAACCTGAATACTAGCTCAGTAAACGGCGTTTTGTGCTGGTGTCTCTCGGAACATCCCACCGCTCCAGTGGGGGCGCTTCTTATCCGCCGACTCAGCAAGAACACAGGGGTACCGCGCACCACTTCCTGCTTGAGCCGCAGCAGCGCCGTCGACATCAGACTCCGCGTGAAACAGCGGGATCACTTCCACTGCAGCAACGGTCTGAATCGATTTCTTGATTCTTTGCCGAGAGTTTTTTTGCATCCATCCCTGTCCTCAGTTGAGGACAGCTGCGCAGGTAGGGAAGCCTGAGAAAACAAAAAGGCCCCTATCACTAGGGGCCTTCTGGAATCCTGGCGGAGAGAGTGGGATTCGAACCCACGGAAGGTTTAACCCTTCGCCGGTTTTCAAGACCGGTGCCTTAAACCGCTCGGCCATCTCTCCAATCGGGTCCCGGTCGCCCGGGCAGCGGCGTATTCTCGCACGTGAAGAGCATTTGCCCAAGACCACCCTTGCCCCCGCCCTTCGCATCCGGCACGGTGGGGCCTTCACTGCAATCGGAGCCCCCATGGCCCACCTCGATCTGGCCAACCTGCGCACCACCCTGCTGGACGACACCCAGCTGGCCGCAGTGGCCCTGCACCGCACGTTCGCCGGGCACCTGCCGGTCAGCAGTGGGCATGTGGTGGTCTGCGATCCGCTGGTCCAGGCCGAGGCGCCGGCGCTGGCCGACTACACCGCGCCCCTAGGCCGGCATCCGGTCGAAATCATCGTGCACAGCGGCCGCCCGGCGCTGGCCGTGGTCTGGTTCAAGCCCCGCGAAGCCCTCACTGCGTCTGCCCTGCACTGGCAGATGGCACGCTGGACCACGCAGGACCTGACCGGCCTGGATGAGGACAGTTTCATTGGCTATCCGGTCGACGCCGGCATCGGCTGCTTCATGGATACCAACACTCAGCAGGCACTGCTGGCTCTGATCGAACAGACCGATGGCGACGAAGACAGCGAATGGTCGGATGCGCTGATCGACCATGACGGCCTGGATGAAGGCGCCGAGTACCGCCCCTGGGGCGAGGACTCTCCACACGGCCTGGTCGTATTCACCAGCGGCTGGGGCGACGGCGTCTATCCGAGCTACTGGGCGCTGGATACCTCCGGCATTCCGGTCGCCCTGGTCACCGACTTCCTGTGCATCCAGGGCGGTGACGGGCGCGACGAGCGCGAGATCGCCGACCAGGCCTATCGCGACAGTCTTCCACCCGAAGAAGCTGAAGCGCTGGCACGGCTGGTTGCCGCCGTGGACCGCGACGACCCGGATGCGCTGCGAGAGCTGTTGAAGGATGCGCCACAACGCGCCAACCAGATCGAACCCGGTTGCGGCGGCACCGCCCTGTTCGAGGCGATCCGCCTGGACCGCCCACAGGCACTGCAGGTGCTGCTGCAGGGCGGACCGTTGCCCGCAATGCCCGAGCGCCTGCACATGAGCAAGGTGACAAGCTATCTGGATTACGCGCGCTTCCTGAAGAAGCCACGCAGCGCGGAACTGATGGCGGTGCTGGAAGCGCCAGTCATTGCCGAGCCCAGGCCAGCCGCACCGCCGCGGCGCAGCTTCTGGGACCGGCTGTTCGGCCGGAACTGACCTGGGCCGGAAAGCAGCAACGCCGGGCATGGCCCGGCGCTACCGTTTCACAGATCGGCGGTGCAGTTGCGGCCAGGTGCCTCAGCCCGCATCCACTGCCAACGCGCCCAGCGCACTGGCCTTGATCCGCTCCTTGGCCTTTTCACAGGCGCCACCGCAATCCAGGCGCGAGGCCTCCAGCTGCGGCGGCAGGTGCTCGGCCAGGAAGTCGATGAACACGCGCACCGCCGGCAGCAGGCCGCGGCGCGAGGCGAACACGGCGTGACACACGCCCTGCGGCAGCGACCAGTCCGGCAGCACCACTTCCAGCTCGCCGTTGCGCACGGCATCGGCGCACACGGTTTCCGGCAGCATGGTGATGCCGAAGCCGTCCTTCACCATGCTCTGCAGCAGCGGGAAGTCGAAGCCGGCCACGCGCGGCTGCAGGTCGACCCGGCGCACTTCGCCTTCCGGGCCATGCAGCTCCCAGCGCTGGCGTGCTTCGTCTTCGCTGATGCTTAGGGTGACGTGCTGGGTCAGCTCTTCAGGATCCTTCGGCCGGCCGGCGCGATCCAGGTACTTCGGGCTGGCCACCAGCAGTTCCTGCACCTGTCCGAAGCTGCGCATCACCAGGCTGCCATCGTCGTCCAGGCGCGAGCGCACGCGCAGGGCCACGTCGTAGCCTTCGTTGATGATGTCCACGCGGCGGTTGCTGATGTTCAACTGCAGGCGCACCTTCGGGTACTGCTCAAGGAACTTGGGCAGCAGCTTGGGCAGCTGCATCTGCGCCAGCGATACCGGCACGCTGGCGCGCACCACGCCGCGCGGTTCCGCGCTGAGGCGGTCCACCACTTCGCGTGCGGCCTGTGCCTCGGCCAGCATCGTCTGCGCGTGGCGGTGCACGCTGGTGCCGACATCGGTGACGGCGAAACGACGCGTGGAGCGCTGCAGCAGGCGAACGCCCAGGTCGGTTTCCAGCTGGCTGATGCGGCGGCTCAGGCGCGACTTGGGGATACCCAGTGCGCGCTCGGCGGCGGCGAATCCGCCATGGTCGACCACCATCGCGAAGTAGTACAGATCATTCAGGTCATGCATGCCCGAGTTCCATATCTAGAACAATACGTGGCATTCAACCACCTTTATTCCGCCTTTGCAACAACCTATCGTTCTCTCCGTCGGCGGCAAGTCCGCCACCTCTCCCGAACATAGGTACTGCCATGAAGCTTCTGCACATCGACGCCAGCGTGCTTGGCGACAACTCCGTCTCCCGCCACCTGACCGCCGCCGTGGTGGCCCAGTTCACGCAGCAGATCGACGGCCTGCAGGTTGATTATCGCGATCTTGACGCCAATCCGGTACCGCATCTGCGCAGCGGATCGCTTGCCAGGACCGACGCTGCCGAAGCCGCCGATGCTGAACAGGTACTCGAGCAGTTCCTTTCGGCCGATATCGTGGTGATCGGCGCGCCGATGTACAACTTCAGCATTCCGTCCACCCTGAAGGCCTGGATCGACCGCGTGGCCGTGGCCGGGCGCACCTTCAAGTACACCGAGAACGGTCCGGTCGGCCTGGCCGGTGGCAAGCGGGTGATCATCGCCAGCAGCCGTGGCGGCATCTACACCGATTCGCCCGCGGACTTCCAGGAGCCGTTCCTGCGCCAGACGTTTGCCTTCTGGGGCATCAACGATGTCGAGTTCGTACGCGCCGAAGGCATCGCCTACTCGCCGCAGCACCGCGAAGACGCCATTGCTGGCGCACTGGCTGCGCTGCCGTCGCACGAAGCGGCCGCGGCCGCTGCTGCATAAGCGTTCCAGCGTTCGGCGCCGCTCTCTCCTCGTCTGGGCGCTGAACGCGGGCCGGGATCCCCTCCCCCATCCCGGCCCACCCTGGCGGCCCCGCTTTGCGGGGCCGTTTTTTTGTATCTGGCCTGAGCGGTGCGCCATCCACGCATGGCGTGGATCTACCGAAGCACATGCAGTAGATCCACGCCATGCGTGGATGCAGCGCAATGCATAACACTCATCAGAACGTTAGGCTGAGTCATGAACTACATCGTGACGACTGCGCACCGCAGCGAATTTCCGCACCCGATCACCCTGCGCCGTGGCCAGGCGCTGGTGGTGGGCGAACGTTATGAAGGGCCCGAAGGCTGGGAAGACTGGTTCCTGTGCGAGGCAGAGGGCCAGCAGCCGGGATTCGTGCCGGCGCCGGTAATCAGCCGCGACGCGCAGGGTGGCGCATTTGCCACGGAAGACTACTGCGCGCGGGAACTGGATGTGGATCCCGGGCAGCTGCTGCGTGGCGAGCGCACGCTCAATGGCTGGGCGTGGTGCGTGCCGGAAACCGGCGAACCGGGCTGGGTGCCGTTGGAGAAGCTGCGGGTTCTGGAGTGATCACGGTGGTTCATCCACGCATTGCGTGGATGTAGCCCGCATCGTAGATCCACGCCATGCGTGGATACGGTGCCATGCAAGCATGGCACCCACCAGAGCCAGAGCAGTGCCATGCAAGCATGGCACCCACCCCATCAGGCTATCAGCCGATGGTTTCCAGGCCGCCCATGTACGGGCGCAGGGCCTCCGGCACGGTGATGCTGCCGTCGGCGTTCTGGTAGTTCTCCATCACCGCGATCATCGCGCGGCCCACCGCCACGCCCGAACCGTTCAGGGTATGCGCCAGTTCCGGCTTGCCCGTGGCCGGGTTGCGCCAGCGGGCCTGCATGCGGCGGGCCTGGAAGTCACCACAGTTCGAGCACGAGGAGATCTCGCGGTAGGTTTCCTGCGACGGCAGCCAGACTTCCAGATCGTAGGTCTTCACCGCCGAGAAGCCCATGTCGCCGGTGCACAGCAGCACCTTGCGGTACGGCAGGCCCAGCTTCTCCAGCACCACTTCGGCGCAGCGGGTCATGCGCTGGTGTTCGGCATCGCTGTCTTCCGGGCGGCTGATCGAGACCAGCTCGACCTTCTCGAACTGGTGCTGGCGGATCATGCCGCGCACGTCGCGGCCGCCGCTGCCGGCTTCGGCGCGGAAGCACATCGAGTGGGCGGTCATGCGCAGCGGCAGGCGCTCGGCGTCGACGATCTCGTCGCGCACGATGTTGGTCAGCGGTACTTCCGAGGTCGGGATCAGGTAGCGCGTGGAATCGCCCACGGCGGTCTTGAACAGGTCGTCCTCGAACTTCGGCAGCTGGCTGGTGCCGCGCAGCGAATCGGCGTTGACCAGCAGCGGCACGTTGGTTTCCTCGTAGCCGTGCTCACCGGTGTGCAGGTCGACCATGAACTGGGCCAGCGCACGGTGCAGGCGCGCGATCGGGCCACGCAGCACGGTGAAGCGCGAGCCGGACAGCTTGGCGGCAGTCTCGCCGTCCAGCCAGCCGTTGCGGGCGCCCAGTTCGACGTGATCGAGCACCTTGAAGTCGAACTGGCGCGGGGCTCCCCAGCGCGCCTGCTCGACGTTGTCGTTCTCGTCGGCACCGGCCGGCACGTCATCGGCCGGCAGGTTCGGAATGCCCATCGAAATGGCATCGATCTTTTCGCGCAGCTCGTCCAGCGCCACTTCCGAAGCCTTCAGCTCGTCGGCGAAGGCAGCGACCTCGGCCATGATGGCCGAGACGTCCTCGCCCTTGGCCTTGGCCTGGCCGATGGCCTTGGAACGGCTGTTGCGCAGGCTCTGCAGCTCCTGGGTCCGCACCTGGATGCGCTTGCGATCAGCCTCCAGGGACTCCAGGGCAGACACGTCGAGCTCGAAGCCGCGGCTGGTGCGCAGGCGTTCGGCGAGGTCGGCGGGCTGGTGGCGGAGCAGGGCTGGATCAAGCATGGCAGGTGTCGTGGTGGGTATCAGGGATGGGATTATCGCTTGTTATACGGATTTCTGCCGCCCGGTTCATTCCCGCCGTGGCAGAATCGGGCTATTCCGTACTGGTCCGGTCCATGTCTGCACCCCGCTCGTCGTCCGCCAAGTCGTTCACTGTGCATATCCCGCGCAACGCCCTGAAGATCGCCGGCATCGCCTTCGGCGTGGGCGTGCTGCTGTTCGTGCTGGTCTGGCTGACCGGCCGTGACAAGGAGTTCTTCCGCGCCGACCCGGCCGCACAGACCCCGCAGGAAACCGCCCAGGTCGAGCCCCTGCCGGAACCCTTGGCCGCTGCAGCCGGTTCCAGCGACATGCCTGACGCCAAGCCGGCACCGGTGGAGGAGGAAGCGCCGAAGCTGGTCGAAACCGCTCCGCCGCCACCCGCCCCGATCGCCGAGCCGGCCCCGGCCGCCCCGGGCGCTGCGCCGGCTGCGACCAGCAACAGCCAGCCGATGCCGATTGCCGGCCAGTCGCCGCCGCCGTCGTACCCCGCCGCCGCCCTGCGCGCCGGGGAAACCGGCACCGTGGTGGTACGCGTAGACGTGGACGCCACCGGCTATCCCAACAACGCCACCGTGATCCAGCGCAGTGGTTCACGCGACCTCGACCGTGCCGCCACCGACGCGGTGCGCCGCTGGCGTTTCACCCCGGCGCAGAGCAATGGCCAGGCCGTGCCCGGCAGCATTGAAGTACCGTTCGACTTCAAGACGCAGTAACTGAACGCTTCCCGGCAGGCAAACTGAACCCTGCCGGTGGCGTTGACGCAGCGCTGACACTTCCCGTCCATGGCTCGGGCAACACTTCCCACGTCGTCAGTTGACGGAAGGAGTTTGCGATGACTGCCACCACCCACGAAGACCTTCATTCGCCGCAGCTGCAGCAGGATTCGAGCGTGCAGCACAAGCCCACGTCGCCCTGGATGTGGATCGCGCTGATTGTGGCGATGTTTGCGGCCGCCCTGCTGTGGCTGCGCCATTCCAACCAGGAGGATGTGGCGCCGGCACCGGTTGGTGAGCGCATGTTGCCCGCCCCTGAGCAAGCTGCGGTGACTGATGCAGCAACACCTGCAACGCGCCAGGCTGGCCCTGCCTCCAGCCAGCACAAGGCCGCACCGGCGACACGTAATCGCGAAGCACGCCCGCTGGCCAGCAACCGCATGCCCACCTACCCCGCTGCCGCACTGCGCAGTGGCGTGCAGGGCAGCGTGATCGCCAGCCTGAATGTTGATACCCGTGGCAATGTCGCCAACGCTGCGATTGTTTCGCGCAGCGGCGAGCGCAGCCGCGACTTGGATCGTGCGGTGCTGAACACCGTGCAGAACTGGAAGTTCCAGCCTGCGGTGCATGACGGCCGCGCAGTAGCAAGCGTGGTGCGGGTCCCGGTGGATTTCCGCACCGAGCAGCGTTGATCGCGGACGAGGGGTTCGTGATGTTTCGACGGAGGCTTCGGCCTCCGTCTTTTTATGCGGAAAGGCGTGCCAACCAAGGTTGGCACCTACCGGGTGATGTTAGCGTGCCAACCAAGGTTGGCACCCACCGGGTTACGTCATCTGCCGGGCGTGGCCGCTCAGGCCAGGTTGAACCCGGCGCTGCGCGCCAGGCCATCGAAGTCCGGGAAGGAGGTGGCGACGTTGGCGATATCGTTGATGCGCACTTCGCCGTCACTGATCTGGCCGGCGATGGCGAAGGCCATGGCGATGCGATGGTCACCGTGGCTTTCGATGGTGCCGCTGCCCAGGCGCACACCGCCGTGCAGGGTGGCGCCGTCTTCGGTTTCGTCCACCTGCATGCCCAGCGCGCGCAGGCCGGTCGCCATCGCGGCGAGACGATCGGATTCCTTTACCCGCAGTTCGGCGGCCCCGCTGACCACGGTCTGGCCTTCGGCGGCCGCAGCGGCCACGAACAGCGCCGGGAACTCGTCGATCATGTCCGGCACCAGTGCTTCCGGAATGCGTGCGCCCTTCAGCGGGGCGTAGCGCACCACCAGATCCGCCACCGGTTCACCGCCCTGCTCGGCCGGATTTTCTTCGGTGATGTCCGCCCCCATCAGGCGCAGCGCGTGCAGCAGGCCGGTGCGGCGTGGGTTCAGGCCGACCTGTTTCAGGCGCAGCTCGGAGCCCGGAATGATGCTGGCAGCCACCAGATAGAACGCAGCCGAAGAGAAGTCCGCCGGCACCACGATGTCAGTCGCGCGCAGGCGCTGGCCACCACGCAGGCGGGCCTTGCCGGGCGAGAATTCGATGTCCACGCCGAACGCGGACAGCATGCGCTCGGTGTAGTCACGGGTCGGGTGCGGTTCGGTCACCTGGGTTTCGCCCTGCGCGTACAGGCCGGCCAACAGCACCGCCGACTTGATCTGCGCGCTGGCCACCGGCGAGGCGAAGTCGATGCCGTGCAGCGTTTGGCCGCCATGCACGTGCAACGGCGGCGTGCCATCGCTTTCAGTGTCGATCTTCGCGCCCATCTGCGACAGCGGGCCGGTCACGCGGCGCATCGGGCGGCCGGACAGCGACTCATCGCCGATCAGCGTGCAGTCGAATGCCTGGCCCGCCAGCAGACCGGCCAACAGGCGCATGCCGGTGCCCGCGTTGCCGCAGTCCAGCGGCGCATCCGGCGCCTTCAGGCCGTCGATACCGACGCCGTGCACGATGCGCTGCGACGGGCTGGGGGTTTCGATGCGCACGCCCAGCTGGCCGAAGATGCGCGCAGTGGCGCGGGTGTCCTCGCCTTCCAGGAAACCCTCGATATGCGAGGTGCCATCGGCCAGCGCGGCGAACATCACCGAGCGGTGCGAGACCGACTTGTCTCCGGGAATGGTCAGGCTGCCCTGCAGCGGCTGGCCCTTGCGGGCAATCCAGTGTTGCGCGTTGCTCATCGTTCGATCATTCCGTAAACGCCGGCAGCACCGGCGATGCATCAGGGGGCAGCGGCCGCAGCCGCCACAGCAGCACTCAGGGCACGGCCACCGGATAGGAACCCAGCACCTTGATCTGTGCCGAGTGCGCTTCCAGTTCGGCCAGCGCGGCCTGCATCGGCGCGTCGTCGATATGGCCGGCCAGGTCGATGAAGAAGCCGTATTCCCACTTGCCGTGGTGCGACGGGCGCGACTCGATGCGGTTCATGCTGATGCCGTGGCGGGCGAACGGGCTGAGCACGTCGAACAGCGCACCGGGCTTGTCATGGATGAACACCAGCACCGAGGTGCGGTCATGGCCGGAGGTCGGGAAGATGTTGCGGCCCACCACCAGGAATCGCGTGGTGTTGTCGGCATCGTTCTGGATCGGCTTGGTGACCACCTTCTTCAGGCCGTACACATGGCCGGCACTCTCGCCACCGATGGCCGCTGCGTCGTCGGCGTTGCGCGCACGGCGCGCGCCTTCGGCGTTGCTCGACACCGGAATCTTCTCGGCCTTCGGCAGGTTGGCGCGCAGCCACGCCGAGGTCTGCATGAACGACTGCGGATGCGCGTAGATGCGCTCAATGTCCTCGATGCGGCCGCTGCGCGACATCAGGTACTGCTGCACGCGCAGTTCCACTTCGCCACAGATCTTCAGGTTGGAGGTCAGGAACATGTCCAGGGTGATCTGGATGGTGCCCTGCCCGGAATTCTCCACTGGCACCACGCCGAAATCGGCGTTGCCCGCTTCCACTTCCTGGAACACTTCTTCGATGCTGGCCATCGGCAGGCCCAGCGCCGAGCGGCCGAAGTGCTTGAGCACGGCCTGCTGGCTGAAGGTGCCTTCCGGGCCGAGGTAGCCGATCTTCAGTGGCTCCTGCTGGGCCAGGCAGGCCGACATGATCTCGCGGTAGACGTGCACCAGCAGCTCATCGCTGAGCGGGCCTTCGTTACGGTCCACCACCATGCGCAGCACCTGCGCTTCGCGCTCGGGGCGGTAGTAGTCGACGGCGGCGGCAAGCTTGCCCTTGGCCTTGCCGACCTGGTGGGCGAAGCGCGCGCGCTCGGCGATCAGGCTCTGGATGTCGCGGTCGATCTGGTCGATCTTCGAGCGCACATCGGCCAGCGCCAGCGGCGCCAGGGTGGGTGCCGGGTTCGACGCGGCCTTGGCCTTGCCCTTCGCCTTGGTGGGCGCGCTGTCCTTGGCCGGTTCAGCCTTCTTCGGCGCCTTCTTGCTGGATTTGCTGCTTGCCATCGGAGTTCCTTGTTGCGGGGCACGCACCCGACGGTGCGCGCCGTTCATTGCTCAACCGTGACGCTGCTGGAAATCGGCCATGAAGGCGACCAGCGCCTCGGCCCCGGCCAGCGGCATGGCGTTGTACAGCGAGGCGCGGATGCCCCCGACCACCTTGTGCCCCTTCAGCGCCAGCAGGCCGGCGGCCTTGGCTTCGGCGACGAAACGGGCATCAAGCTCGGCATTGGGCAGGAAGAACGGGATGTTCATCCGCGAGCGTGCCGGGTGTGCGACCTCGTTGCGGTAGAAGCCCCCGGAACCATCGATGGCGCCGTATACCAGCGCGGCCTTGGCGGCATTGCGCTTGGCGAACTCGGCCACGCCACCTTCGGCCAGCATCCACTTGAACACCAGGCCGGCCAGGTACCAGTTCCAGGTCGGCGGGGTGTTGAGCATCGAATCGCGGGCGACATGCGAGCGGTAGTCGAAGATGTCCGCGCGCGGCTGGCCGCTGCGCTCGAGCAGATCGCGGCGGATGATCATCACCGCGATGCCGACCGGGCCCAGGTTCTTCTGCGCGCCGGCGTAGATCACGCCATAACGGCGCACATCCAGCGGTTCGCTGGCGATGGACGAGCTGAAGTCGGCGATCAGCGGGACGCCGCCGGTGTCGGGCACATCACGGAACTCGACGCCGTGGATGGTTTCGTTGGCGGTGATGTGCACGTAGGCGGCATCGGGCGACAGCTGCCAGTCGGCGCGCGGCGGCAGCGTGCGGTAACCATCGGCCTCGCTGCTGGCGGCGATGTTGACGTCGACGTAGACACCGGCCTGCTTGACCGCCGTCTTGCCCCAGTGACCACTGACCACGTAATCGGCACGCTGGCCGGGGGTGGCGAAGTTGAGCGGGATCAGCGCCTGCTGGGTGGTGGCACCACCGGACAGGAACAGCACCGCATAGTCTTCGGGGATATCGAGCAGTCGACGCAGGTCGGCCTCGGCCTCGGCGGCCACGGACATGAACTCCGCACCGCGATGGCTCATTTCCACGATCGAGGCACCGGTACCGTGCCAGTCCAGCATTTCCGCCTGCGCCTGGCGCAGGACCGATTCCGGCAAGGTTGCAGGGCCGGCACTGAAGTTGAACGCGCGCGTCATGTCACACCTGTGGGGCAAGACCCCTAGTATGCCGCAGTGCACCAGCCTTGCGGCCTTGTGCGGCAAGGGAAATTTGGTTTCATTGGAATCCATTGGCCAGCAGCATTGCCCCGGTAGTCGCCGACCTTGGTCGGCGTACGCCGTCAGGCGTCATCCCCGCCGAAGGAGCGTGCCGACCAAGGTCGGCACCTACCAGAGCGGATACGGCCGGTTCAGATCAGCGCGCGCCGAACCAGAGCAGCAGGCTGAGCAGTGCAGCCAGCAGCAGCGCACTCACCAGCAGCCACGGCCAGCGCCGGACCTTCCGCGGCGCGGCCGGCAGCACCGGCGCCTGCTCGGCGTCCTGGCTGGACTCGTCTTCATCCGGCAGCGGGCGCCGGCGCGGGTCATGCGGCACTTCCAGCACGAACCGGTGCTGGCCATCGAACACCACCTGGTCGCCGGCCTGCAGCCAGCAGTGGCGCACGGCCACGCCATTGACCCGTGTGCCATCGGCACTGCCCAGGTCACGCAACAGCACGCGCTCGCCGTGCACTTCCACGCGGGCGTGCTGTTCGGCGAAGGCCGGTTCATTGATCTCGATGTCAGCGTCGCCACCGCGGCCGATCAGGCGGGACCGCGACAGCGTGAAGCTGCGGCCATGGTGCAGGCCACCGACACCGCGCAGCAGGCGCTGCTGCTCATTGGTGCCGTCACCGCCGTTCGGTGCGGGGGCCTGCAGCAGGCTCTCCACCTCGCCCTGCAGGACCATTTCCACGCCGTCCACATACACCGCATCGCCCGCACGCAGCAGCGCCATGCGCCGCACCGGGCGACCGTTCACATGAATGCCGCGGATACCGTTGCCGACCTGCAGCCAGAGGCCGCGATCATCCACGCAGAACTGCGCCAGCAGCAGGGCACCGTGGCCGGCGTCGCCGAGCCTCACACTGCCATTGGCCTGGCGCACGATGCGTTGCACCCCGGGCCGCAGCGGCTGGTCGGGCTGTTGTTGTTGGCTGAAGTGAACAAGCAGGTTCTGCACGCGGCGCAGCCTAGCAGGTTGGTCGCCAACGAAGAAGAACCCACGATGAGTGCTTGGCGCGAAGGCCCTCGATGCGCACAATGCTCGCCCTCATTGATCATCCCCGCTTTGCGCCAGGAGCCTGCATGTCCACCATCGATGTCCGCCACGCCCACGCCCTGCCCGATGCACAGGCGCGCGCCGCGATCGAACAGGTCGCCGCCAAGCTGTCCGAGCGCTTCGGCCTGAAGTCGTCCTGGACTGCCGACGTACTGAATTTCTCCGGCAGCGGCGTGGACGGTGCGATCGAACTGCAGCCGGGCGCCGTGCGCGTCACGGCCAAGCTGGGCTTCCTGCTGTCGGCGATGAAGGGCATGGTCGAAGGCGAGATCCAGCGCGTTCTGAAGGAAAAGCTGGGCTGAACCCCGGCGGCGGCCATCACGGCCGTGCAACGCCAACGCGCGCTACTCTCGGGGCAGGCCCAACTCCCACGGGAAGTGCGATGAACCACTACGAGAACGACGACCGCCGCAACGACGACGCCTCTTTCGGTGACCAGGCCGAGCGCTTCTCGCGCAAGCTGAGTGACTCGGCGCAGCAGGTCTGGTTGGCCGGCCTGGGCGCTCTTGGCCGTGCACAGGCCGAAGGCAGCCGATTCTTCGACGGCCTGGTGAAGGAAGGCGAAGCCTGGGAAGCCCGCCGCCGTGAACGCAACAGCGAACACGGCCCGGGCTGGCGCGACAACGTTGAAACGTCGCTGGACGAGGCCCGCGAGAAGGCTTCCGGTACCTGGAACAAGGTCGAAAAAGCGTTCGACGACCAGGTGCAGGGCGTACTCAAGCGCCTGCACGTGCCAACCGCCGACGAGGTGACTGCGCTGGAGGCGCGCATCGACGCACTGCAGGCACGCCTGGCCAAGCTGGAGAATCGCGACGCCTCGGGCACTGATGCACCTGCACCGGGCAGCCATCAGTCGCCAGGCAGCCTGCCCTGACCGGCAATTGTTGCAATGCAATAAATTTTGATTGACAATCGCGAGCAACCCGCCAATCGCTTCGGCTGCCGTTTGTTCCCTCCCCTCACGGCTTCAGGATTGGCGGGTTTTTCGTGCCCGCGGTGTTCCAAATTGCGTGCTCCATCACGCTTCATGTCAGGAACCTCCTGACTCAGCGGCACGGCGCGACCTTTACACTGTCGCCTTCGCATTCGCCCCTTCCGCGCACCTCCTGCATGCTCCCTTGGATCCTGGCCCTGCTGTCGGCCCTGCTTACCTGTTCCCTGGCTGTTGTCTATCTGTGGTGGATCAAGCGGCGGCAAAAGGAGATGCAACTCGGCCTGCAGGCCCTCGCGGGCATGCACTGGCGCGAGTTCTCGGTGCTGGTCAAGCGCATGCTGCGCGAGCAGCGCGGCCTGCGCGAACTGGATGACCCGGGCGAGGAGTGCCGTGAGCCAAGCAGCGATTTCCTGCTCAGCGACGGCCCCAACAGCTGGCTGGTCTCGTGCAAGCACGGCTTGGCCTATCGCATCGGCACCGCCGCGGTGAACGAACTGGGCGCTGCCGCGCGCTTGGCCGGCGCCCGCGGCG
>NZ_JAWJTG010000014.1:0-83234 GCF_032911605.1 Stenotrophomonas mexicanensis | reverse complement strand
ACCTGCGACCTTCGGGTTATGAGCCCGACGAGCTGCCAGACTGCTCCACCCCGCATCAGAAGCGGAATTATGAGGGATAACTTCAAAACCTGCAAGCTTTTCCTCATTCATCGAACTGGTTGGCGCCGATTCGATGTGTTGGTAGCGGGGGCAGGATTTGAACCTGCGACCTTCGGGTTATGAGCCCGACGAGCTGCCAGACTGCTCCACCCCGCACCGGAAGTGTTTGAACTGCTGCCCTGCTCTTTCGAGGAGGACTACCGCAACGATGTTCTGGCTGAACCGCTGCAGTGACAACTCAGGCTGCGCATATTACACGAATCGCGCAGCTTTGTGTCAACTTTTATGCAAGATGCGCAAATGCCTGCTGGCACCAGACCATGATCGGGTTCCAGGCCAGGCCCAGCGCCAGCAGCGCCAGCGCGTTCACGCCCAGGACCAGGCCCAGCACGCGGTCGTTGCTGCGCGGCATGGCCTCGCCCACCGGCTCATCGAAGTACATGACCTTGATGACGCGCAGGTAGTAGAAGCAGCCGACCACGGCACACAGCACGCCGAGAATGGCCAGCCACAGCAGGCCACCGTTGACGGCCGCGCCCAGCACCGCCAGCTTGGTCCAGAAGCCCAGGAACGGCGGGATGCCGGCCAGCGACGCCATGATGCACAGCACCAGGCCGGCCATCCACGGGTTGCGGGCATTGAGGCCCTTGAAGTCTTCGATGTTCTCGGCTTCGAAGCCGGCACGCGACAGCGCGATGATCGCGCCGAAGGCGGCGGTCGACATGATGGCGTAGGCCAGTGCGTAGAACAGTGCGGCGGCATAGCCCTGCGAGCCGCCACCGGCAATGCCCATCAGCAGGAAGCCGATGTGCGAGACGGTGGAAAACGCCAGCATGCGCTTGAGGTTGCTCTGCGCGATGGCCATCAGGTTGCCGATGACCAGCGAGACTGCGGCCAGGCCGGCGATCAGCAGCTGCAGTTCGGTCGACAGCGGGCCCACGCCCATTTCCAGCAGGCGGTAGGCCATGCCGAAGGCGGCCAGCTTCGGCGCCGAGCTGATGAACAGTGCGATCGGTGCCGGGGCACCCTGGTACACGTCCGGCAGCCACATGTGGAACGGCGCGGCACCCAGCTTGAAGGCGACGCCGGCGATCATGAACACCGCACCGGTGATCAGCAGCACGCGCTCTTCCGAGTGCGGGATGGCCTCGCGGATGACGTCCAGATGGAGGCTGCCGGTGGCGCCGTAGATCAGCGACATGCCGTACAGCAGCAGGCCAGAAGCCAGCGACCCCAGCACGATGTACTTCATCGCCGCTTCCGAGGCCAGGCCGTTCTCACGGTTGCTGGCAACCAGCGCGTAGGAGCACAGCGCCAGCAGTTCCAGGCCCAGGTAGACCATCAGCAGGCTGCCCGCCGAGACCAGGATCATCATGCCGGCGGTGCCGAACAGGATCAGCACCGGGATCTCGCCCTGGAACAGGTTGCGGTCGCGCAGGTAGCGCCAGCCGTAGACCAGGGTCAGGCCGCTGAGCAGCACGATCCCGGTCTTCATCACGTCCGCGGCGGTATCACGCACGAACATGCCATGGAAGACCTCCCCCTGCCCGCCCACGCCGGTGGCCAGCATGAACAGCACCACGGCCAGCGCAGCGAGCGAGAACAGGTGGGTGACGATCTTGTTCCGGTTGCTGACGAACAGGTCGAGGATCATCAGGGCGAAGGCGCTGCCGATCAGCACCAGCTCGGGAGCGAGCGGTGGCAGGTCAGCGGCGGTCAATGGCAGCAGCGGCGAGGTGGTCATCATCAAATCCTGGAATTACAGCAGCTTGCTGGATGCGATCTGCATCGCCAGCTTCGCGATCGAGGGCTCCATCAGGTCGGTCAGCGGCTTGGGGTAGATGCCCAGGGCCAGCACGCCGATGGCGAACACGCCCAGCACCAGCCATTCGCGGCCGTTGATGTCCTTCAGTTCGGCAACATGGCTGTTGGCCACTTCACCGAAGAAGATGCGCTTGTACAGCCACAGGGTGTAGGCGGCGCCGATGATCAGGGTGGTGGCCGCGCCCAGCGCGATCCACGGATTACGCTGGAAGGCCGCGAGGATGACCATGAACTCGCCGACGAAACCGCTGGTGCCCGGCAGGCCTGCATTGGCCATGAAGAACAGCATGGCGAAGGTCGCAAACCAGGGCATCACGTTGACCACGCCGCCGTAATCGGCGATGCGGCGGCTGTGCATGCGGTCGTACAGCACGCCAACGCTGGAGAACATCGCACCGGACACGAAGCCGTGCGAGATCATCTGCACCATGGCGCCCTGCAGGCCCAGGCGTGCGGCATCGGCGTTGCCGGCTTCACGCACCAGCCACAACGCGATGAAGGTGCCCAGGGTGACGAAGCCCATGTGCGCGATCGACGAATAGGCGATCAGCTTCTTCATGTCGTCCTGCACCAGGGCGACGAGGCCGACGTAGATCACCGCGATCAGCGACAGCGCGATCACCAGCCACGCCCATTCCTGCGACGCGTCCGGGACGATCGGCAGGTTGAAGCGCAGGAAGCCGTAGCCACCGATCTTCAGGGCGATGGCGGCCAGGATCACCGAACCGGCGGTCGGCGCTTCCACGTGGGCATCCGGCAGCCAGGTGTGGACCGGGAACATCGGCACCTTGACCGCGAAGGCGATCAGGAAGGCGAAGAAGATCCAGGTCTGTTCCTTGGCCGACAGCGGCAGCGCGTACAGGTCCGCCAGCTGGAAGCTGCCGCCCTTCATGTACAGGTAGATCAGCGCCACCAGCATCAGCACCGAGCCGAGGAAGGTGTACAGGAAGAACTTCAGCGCGGCGTAGATGCGACGCGGGCCACCCCAGACACCGATGATCAGGAACATCGGGATCAGCATCGCCTCGAAGAACACGTAGAACAGCATCGCGTCCGTGGCCGAGAAGATACCGACCGTGACGCCTTCCAGGATCAGGAAGGCGGCCACGTACTGGTTAACGCGCTTGTCGATGGCGCTCCAGGCGCCGATCAGGGCAAGCACGCTGACCAGGGTAGTCAGCAGGATCAGCGCCACGGCGATGCCGTCCACGCCCAGGTTGTAGCCGATCTTGTACGCCGGGATCCAGGCATGGGTCTCGACGAACTGCAGACCATCGATGCCCGCGTTGTAGCCGCTCAGCAGCGAGAGGCTCGCCACGAACGTCAGTACCGCTACGCCCAGCGACGCCCAGCGGGCGGTCTGCGCATCACGGATCGCAAGGATCAGGGCACCACCGATGATCGGCAGCCAGATGAGGACACTGAGTAGAGGCCAGTTCGACACGTCTTCTTATTCCGTACAGGTCATCAACGCAGGTAATGCATCAGCACGCCCAGAAGGGCAATCAGGCCGATGATCATCGCGAAGGCGTAGTGATAGAGGAAACCGGATTGGGTACGACGCAGCACGCCGGCTGCGACGTCCACAACACGTGCCGAAAGATTGACCACGCCGTCGACGATGTTGCTGTCGATCCAGCGTGCGACCTTGCCCAGCTTGACGCTGCCACCGGCAAAGCCATCGATCCACAGCTTGTCGAAGCCGTACTTGTTTTCCAGCACCGACACCAGCGGAGCGAAGGTCTTGCGCGCCTTGCCCGACAGGTCCGGCTTCCACAGGTAGAACAGCGCAGCCAGCAGGAAGCCCGCCAGGGTCAGCCAGAACGGCGGCAGCATCATGCCGTGCAGCGCGAACGCCACCGGCCCGTGGAACTCTTCGCCCAGGAAGGCAACGGTGTTCTTGGCCGGATCGTAGAAATCGACGATGCCAGTGAAGAACGTGTTGACCTGGCCCTTGATTGCGTCGTGTGCATGGTGGCCGGCCCAGTCGGTGCCGTGCAGCATCGGACCGATGCTGAAGAAACCGATGGCGATCGACGGGATGGCCAGCAAGATCAGCGGCAGGGTCACCACCCACGGGGTTTCGTGCGGCTCATGCGGACCGTGGCCATGGCCGTGGTCGTCATGGTGCGCGTCCCCATGATGGGCATCAGCAGGGTGCGCATCTGCGGCGTGGTGATCGTCATGGGCGTGGCCGTGATCATCATGCGCGTCGCGGAAGCGCTCCTTGCCGTGGAAGGTCAGGAACAGCAGGCGGAAGCTGTAGAAGCTGGTCACCAGCACGCCACCCAGCACTGCCCAGTAGCCATAGGTGGCCACCCAGCTGTTCTGCATGTGGGCGTGGATCTCGGCCGCCTCGATGATGGTGTCCTTCGAGTAGAAGCCGGAGAAGAACGGCGTACCGACCAGGGCCAGGGTACCGATCCACATGGTGACGAAGGTGATCGGCATGTACTTGCGCAGGCCGCCCATCTTGCGCATGTCCTGCTCGTGGTGCATCGCGATGATGACCGAGCCGGCACCCAGGAACAGCAGCGCCTTGAAGAAGGCGTGGGTCATCAGGTGGAACACGGCGGCCGAGTACGCCGACACGCCCAGTGCAACCGTCATGTAGCCCAGCTGGGACAGCGTGGAGTACGCGACGACGCGCTTGATGTCGTTCTGCACGATGCCGATCAGGCCGGTGAAGAACGCGGTGGTGGCACCGATGAACAGGATGAAGTTCAGCGCGGTCTGCGACAGCTCGAACAGCGGCGACATGCGGGTGACCATGAAGATACCGGCGGTCACCATCGTCGCGGCGTGGATCAGTGCCGAGATCGGGGTCGGGCCTTCCATCGAGTCCGGCAGCCACACGTGCAGCGGGACCTGGGCCGACTTGCCCATGGCACCGATGAACAGGCAGATGCAGATGACGGTGGCGATCGACCAGATCACCGGCTCGTTCAGCAGCTGCATGCCGAACATGGTGCCGTCCCAGATCTGCAGCTGGGCGCGCGGGTCAGCCAGCATGCCGGCCTGCGAGAACACCTGCGAGTAGTCCAGTGTGCCGAACACCCACAGCACGCCGGCGATACCTAGCAGGAAGCCGAAGTCACCAACGCGATTGACCAGGAACGCCTTCATGTTGGCGAAGATCGCAGTCGGGCGCTTGAACCAGAAGCCGATCAGCAGGTACGACACCAGGCCCACCGCTTCCCAGCCGAAGAACAGCTGCAGGAAGTTGTTGCTCATCACCAGGGTGAGCATCGAGAAGGTGAACAGCGAGATGTAGCTGAAGAACCGCTGGTAGCCCGGATCGTCCTGCATGTAGCCGATCGTGTAGATGTGGACCAGCAGCGACACGAAGGTCACCACCACCATCATCATCGCGGTCAGCTTGTCGACCATGAAACCGACGTGGGCCGAGTACTGGCCGACTTCGAAGAACGTGTAGATGTTCTGGTTGAACGGCTGCGCGCCGCCCCACAGCAACTGGTAGAGCGTGTACATCGACAGGCCGCAGGCAACCGCGACGCCGAGGATGGTGATGGTCTGCGCGCCGAAGCGCTTGACCTGGCGACCGAACAGGCCGGCGATGATGCTGCCGAACAGCGGTGCAAGCACCACTGCGATCAACAGACTCTTGGAGAGAGTGATTTCCATCTGTGGATCAGCCCTTCAACGAATCGACTTCGCCGACATTGATCGTGCGGCGGGTACGGAACAGGGTCACCAGGATCGCCAGGCCGATGGCGGCTTCCGCGGCGGCGACGGTCAGGATGAAGAACACGAACAGCTGGCCGGACGGATCGCCCAGCTGACGCGAGAAGCCGACGAAGTTGATGTTCACCGACAGCAGCATCAGTTCGATCGACATCAGCAGGACGATGACGTTCTTCCGGTTGAGGAAGATGCCGGCCAGGCTGATGGCGAACAGCACCGCGCCCAGCGCAAGGATGTGGCCAAGGGTAATCACGGCTGGGTCTCCTCGCCGGCGGCCGGCTTGCTGTTGCTGTGCACGACCGGCGCTTCGGCGCCCATCTTGACCATGCGCAGGCGCTGGCCGGCCTTGACCATGGTCTGCTCGCCCGGGTTCTGGCTCTTCACGCCGGTACGGCGGCGCAAGGTCAGCATCACGGCGGCAACCACGGCCACGGTCAGGATGACGGCGGCGAACTCGAACGGCAGCAGGTACTCGGTGAACAGCGTACGCGCCAGCCAGGTGACGTTGGAGCTGTCGGCAGCGACCGCAGCGGCGTTGTCGGCCGGGAACGGGTTGACCGCCCTGCCCTTCACGCCGATCAGGATCAGCATCTGCACCAGCATCGCCACGGCAACAATGAGACCGACTGGCAGGTAGCGGACCCAGCCCTCACGCAGCTTGGTGGGGTCGATGTCGAGCATCATCACCACGAACAGGAACAGCACCATCACCGCGCCGACGTAGACCAGCACCAGCGCCACGCCGAGGAACTCGGCGCCGACCAGCAGCCACACGCAGGCAATGGAGAAGAAGGTCAGCACCAGGCAGAGCACGGCGTGAACCGGGTTGCGCACGCTGATCACCGCACCGGCCGAAACCGTTGCCGCGATGGCGAACACCCAGAAAGCGATATTTACCCAATCCATCTCTCGACCTCAGCGGTAAGCGGCATCGGCGGCACGACGCTCGGCGATCTCGGACTCGAGACGGTCGCCCAGGGCCAGCAGCTGCGGCTTGGTAACGATGTTTTCGCCACGATTCTCGAAGTGATACTCGAGGATGTGGGTTTCGACGATCGAGTCCACCGGGCAGCTTTCTTCGCAGAAGCCGCAGAAGATGCACTTGAACAGATCGATGTCATAGCGCGTGGTACGGCGGGTGCCGTCTTCGCGCTTGGCCGAGTCGATGGTGATGGCCAATGCAGGGCACACCGCTTCGCACAGCTTGCAGGCGATGCAGCGCTCTTCACCGTTGGGGTAACGGCGCAGGGCGTGCAGGCCACGGAAGCGCGGCGACTGCGGGAACTTCTCCATCGGGTACATCATCGTGTACTTGGGCTTGAAGCTGTACTTCAGCGTCAGCCAAAGGCCGCCCAGCAGTTCGAGCAGCAGCAGGCTCTTGAAGTAATGGGTAATCCTGTTCATCACTTAGACGCCCTTTTGAATCACGCCGAAGAACACCATGACGGCGGTAACCGCGATCCACAGAATGGCCAGCGGGATGAAGACCTTCCAGCCCAGGCGCATGATCTGGTCATAGCGGAAGCGCGGGAAGCTGGCACGGAACCAGATGTAGGCACTGGCGAAGAAGAACACCTTGACGAACAGCCACGGTGCACCGCCCTTCCAGATCCAGTCGACCAGCGGCGAGACGTCGCCGAAGTTGACCCAGCCCTGGATGGGGCTCAGCCAGCCGCCGAGGAAGAAGATCGAGATCAGGAAGCTGATCAGGATCATGTTGGCGTATTCGGCCAGGAAGAACAGTGCGAACGCACCGCCCGAGTACTCAACCATGTGGCCAGCGACGATTTCCGATTCACCTTCCACCACGTCGAACGGCGCGCGGTTGGTTTCGGCAACGCCCGACACCCAGTAGATGACGAACAGCGGGAACAGCGGCAGCAGGAACCAGTCGAAGAAACCGGAATTGCCGGCCTGCGCCATCACGATGTTGCTCAGGTTCAGGCTGCCCGACGCGATCATCACGCCGACCAGGGCGAAGCCCATGGCGATTTCGTAGCTGATCATCTGCGCCGAGGCGCGCATCGCACCCAGGAACGCATACTTCGAGTTGGATGCCCAACCGGCCAGGATGATGCCGTAGATGCCCAGCGAGGTCATCGCCAGCAGGTACAGCAGGCCGGCGTTGGCGTTGGACAGCACGATCTGCGAATCGAAGGGGACCACCGACCAGGCCGCGAAGGCCGGGGCCAGGGTGATCAGCGGGGCGAGCAGGTAGATCGCCTTGTTGGCGCTGCTCGGCTGGACCACTTCCTTGAACAGCAGCTTGAAGACGTCGGCGAAGGCCTGGAAGATGCCCATGCCCACGTACATCGGGCCGTGGCGGACGTGCATCCAGCCGATCAGCTTGCGTTCCCAGACCACGTAGAAGGCCACCGAGATGATCACCGGAACGGTGATCACCAGGATCTTCAGGATGATCCAGATCAGCGCGCCGATGTCACCAAGGCCAAGCAGCCACTGGTGCAGCGGATCGACCGCGTTCAACAGCAATTCGTTCATGCAGCCACCACCGTTACGCGAGCGGCACCCAGCGGCGCGGTCGCGCCGTGGCCCGATTCAATCCAGACCGAACCCGCAGCGACGCGGGCGTCGATCACCACCGGCAGGGTGGCCTTGCCGGCATCGGTGCCGACCTTGGCCATCTGCCCTTCCTGCAGCTGCAGGCGAGCGGCATCTTCAGCGTTCAGCACGATGCGCGGGGCGTTGTTGAGCGGATGCGACTGCAGCGCCGGGGCGCGACGGACCACCGCATCGGTGCGGTAGATCGCGGCGGTCGAAGCCACTTCCAGGCCTTCGCCGGCAACCACCGGCTGTGCCGAGGCGGCAACGGCGACCGACACCGGGGCCAGGCTGGCGCGCAGGCCGGCCAGGTCGGTGAAGTCGAAACCGGCTACCGCCAGCTCACCGCCCAGGGCGCGCAGCACGCGCCAGCCCTCACGGGCCTCGCCCGGCAGCTTGCCGCCGGCACGCGCCGACTGCTCGCGACCATCGAGGTTGGTCAGGGTGGCGTCGATTTCCGGCAGCGCACCGATCGGCAGGATCACGTCGGCAACGTCGCGGGTGGAGACGCAGGCGAACTGGCTGAAGGCCACCACCTTGGCGCCGACCAGCGCCTTGCGCGCGGCGGGGGCGTCGGCGAAGTCCAGACCCGGCTCCAGGCCGTACACCACGTAGGCCTGGCGCGGCTGCGCCAGCATTGCGGCGACGTCCTTGCCGGCCGGCAGCACGCCTGCGCGGGTCAGGCCAACGGCGTTGGCACCCTGCGGGATGCGGCACAGCTTGGCACCGGTCGCAGCGGCGAAGTCACGCGCGGCGGCGCGGATCGCGGCAGCCTGCGGATGGTTTTCGGCAATGCCACCGACGATCAGCACGGTGTTGTTGCCGCCCTGCACCGCCGAACGCAGCTCGGCGTTGGCCAGCGCGTCGACGAACTTCGACGGCGCGACGATCTGCTTGCCGGCGATGCTGAAGGCGAAGTCGAAGTCCACCGGGTTGACGACGTGGATCTTCGCGCCGTTGGTGGTCTGCGCCTTGCGCAGGCGGGCGTGCAGCAGCGGCAGTTCGTGGCGGATGTTGCTGCCCAGAACGACGATGCGGTCGGCGCCTTCGATCTCGGCCAGCGGCAGGCCGAACACTTCGGCGGTTGCGGCGTCGGAGAAATCGCGGTTGTTGATGCGGTGGTCGATGTTGCTCGAGCCCAGGCCCTTGGCCAGGCGGGCCAGCAGCGCGCCTTCCTCGTTCGAGGTGGACGGGTGCACCAGCACGCCCAGGTTGTCGCCCTGGTTGGCCTTGAGGATCTCGGCGGCCGCGGCCAGGCCTTCGGCCCAGCTCACTTCCTTCCACTCGCCATTGACCTTGCGCAGCGGCTTGACCGCACGGTCTTCGCTGTACAGACCCTGGTGCGAGTAGCGGTCACGGTCGGACAGCCAGCACTCGTTCACGGCTTCGTTGTCGCGCGGCACGGTGCGCAGCACTTCGCCGCGACGCACGTGCAGGAACAGGTTCGAACCCATCGCGTCGTGGTAGCCCAGCGATTCGCGCGCGGTCAGTTCCCACGGGCGGGCGCGGAACTGGAACACCTTGTTGGTCAGCGCGCCAACCGGGCAGACGTCGACGACGTTGCCGGACAGCTCGGTGGTCAGCGGCTTGCCGTCGAAGGTACCGATCTGCAGGTTCTCACCGCGGTACATGCCACCCAGCTCGTAGGTACCGGCAACGTCGGCGGTGAAGCGGACGCAGCGGGTGCACTGGATGCAGCGGGTCATCTCGGTGGCGACCAGCGGGCCCATGTCCTCGTCCGGCACCACGCGCTTGCGCTCGTTGAAGCGGCTGACCGAACGGCCATAGCCCAGCGACACGTCCTGCAGCTCGCACTCGCCGCCCTGATCGCAGATCGGGCAGTCCAGCGGGTGGTTGATGAGCAGGAACTCCATCACCGAGCGCTGGAACTTCAGTGCCTTCTCGCTGCGGGTGGCGACCTTCATGCCATCCATCACCGGGGTGGCGCAGGCCGGCGCCGGCTTCGGCGACTTTTCCACGTCCACCAGGCACATGCGGCAGTTGGCGGCGATCGGCAGCTTCTCGTGGTAGCAGAAGCGCGGAATCGAAATGCCGGCCTTGTCGGCCGCCTGGATGATCATCGAACCCTTGGGCACGACCAGCGACTTGCCATCGATTTCGATGGTCACGTGATCCGGTGGCACGTTCGGGTTTACGGGTTGCGCGCTCATGCGGCGGCTGCCTCCACCTTCTTGCCGTCAACCATCGAATGACCGTTGACGATGTAGTACTCGAATTCGTCCCAGAACTGGCGCAGGAAGCCCTGGATGGGCCATGCAGCCGCTTCACCGAACGCACAGATGGTGTGGCCTTCGATCTGGCCGGCCACCGCCTTCAGCTGGTGCAGGTCTTCCATCGTAGCCTTGCCGGCGACGATGCGCTCCAGCACGCGGTGCATCCAGCCGGTGCCTTCACGGCAGGGGGTGCACTGGCCGCACGATTCCTTGTGGAAGAACTGGCTGATGCGGCAGGCGAACTTGACGCAGCAGACGCTGTCGTCGAGCACCACGATCGCACCCGAACCCAGGCCGGAGCCCAGCGCACGGATGGTGTCGTAGTCCATCGGCAGATCCTGCAGCTCGGCCGCGGTCAGTACCGGCATCGACACGCCGCCCGGGATCGCGCCCTTGAGGGTACTGCCCGGACGCAGGCCACCGGCCATTTCCAGCAGGTCGTGGAACTTGGTGCCCAGCGGCACTTCGAAGTTGCCGCCGTTCTGCACGCAGCCGGACACCGAGAAGCACTTCGGACCGCCGTTGGCGGTCAGGCTCAGGCCCTTGAACCACTCCGGACCGTTGCGGATGATCGCCGGCACCGAACCGTAGGTTTCGGTGTTGTTGATCGTCGACGGCTTGCCGTACAGGCCGAAGTTGGCCGGGAACGGCGGCTTGTAGCGCGGCTGGCCCTTCTTGCCTTCCAGCGATTCCATCAGCGCGGTTTCTTCGCCGCAGATGTACGCGCCGGCGCCCAGCGCACCGTAGATGTCGATGTCCACGCCCGAGCCCATCACGTTCTTGCCCAGCCAGCCATTTGCATAGGCGTCGGCCAGGGCCTGCTCGAAGTGCTCGAACGGCTCGTGGTGGAACTCACCGCGCAGGTAGTTGTAACCCACTGTCGAACCGGTGGCGTAGCAGGCGATCGCCATGCCTTCCACCACCGAATGCGGGTTGTAGCGCAGGATGTCGCGATCCTTGCAGGTGCCCGGCTCGGATTCGTCCGAGTTGCAGAGGATGTACTTCTGCATGTTGCCCTTGGGCATGAAGGACCACTTCAGGCCGGTCGGGAAGCCTGCGCCACCGCGGCCACGCAGGCCCGAGGCCTTGACCATCTCGATGACCTGCTCCGGCGGGATCTTCTCTTCGAGGATCTTGCGCAGGGCGGCGTAGCCACCGGTCTTCAGGTAGCTTTCGTACGACCACGGGGTGTCGTAATGCAGGGTGGTGTAGACCACCTGGTGCGGCAGCGGCGCGGGGCCGACCGGACCCTTGGATTCGTGGTGATGTGCCATGCCCTTACTCCAGCCCGTCCAGCAGCTCGTCGACCTTTTCCAGGGTCAGACGCTCATGGTAGTGACCGTTGATGACCATCATCGGCGCGCCGCCACAACCGGCCAGGCACTCTTCCTCGCGCTTGAGGTAGACGCGGCCGTCCGGGGTCGATTCACCGTGCTTGATGCCCAGCTTCTTCTCGCAATGGCGGACGATGTCCTCGGCGCCATTGAGCCAGCAGCTGATGTTGGTGCAGATGGCCACGTTGTTGCGGCCCACCTTCTCGGTCTCGAACATCGAGTAGAAGCTGGCGACCTCGTAGGCCCACACCGGCGGCAGGTCGAGGTACTTGGCCACGCCGGCGATCAGTTCGTCGGTCAGCCAGCCCTCGTTCTGCTCCTGGGCCGCATGCAGGCCCTGCAGCACGGCAGAGCGCTTGCGGTCCGGCGGGAACTTGGACAGCCAGTGATCGATGTGAGCGCGGGTCTTGTCGCTCAGCACCACCATCGGGTCGACGTCGCGCGCCGCCTCGAAATTACCTGTCGCCTTCATCGGCCGACCTCAGCGAAATGCATAACGTGAAATTCCAGAAACTGCGGCGCCGGCTTGCGCCGGCTGCCTGCAGCGGGCGTTGGCGTGGCGGACGGCATTACCGGTCAACCTCGCCGAACACCAAGTCGTAGGTACCGATCATCGCCACCACGTCGGCCAGCATGTGGCCGCGCACGATCGAATCGATCGAGGACAGGTGGGCGAAGCCCGGTGCGCGCAGGTGCACGCGGAACGGCTTGTTGGCGCCGTCGGAAACCAGGTAGCAGCCGAACTCGCCCTTGGGCGCTTCCACTGCAGCGTAGGTTTCACCGGCCGGCACGCAATAGCCTTCGCTGAACAGCTTGAAGTGGTGGATCAGCGCTTCCATGTCGTCCTTCATGTCCTCGCGCTTGGGCGGAGCGACCTTGAAGTTCTTGACCATGACCGGGCCGGGGTTGGCCTTCAGCCAAGCCACGCACTGCTTGATGATGCGGTTGGACTCGCGCATTTCGGCAACGCGGACCAGGTAGCGGTCGTAGCAGTCGCCTTCCTTGCCCAGCGGGATGTCGAAATCGACGGCATCGTACTTGGCATACGGACGCTTCTTGCGCAGGTCCCAGGCGATGCCCGAGCCGCGCAGCATCACGCCGGTCATGCCCCACTGGTGGGCCAGTTCCGGAGTGACCACGCCGATGCCGACGGTACGCTGCTTCCAGATACGGTTGTCGGTCAGCAGGGTCTCGTATTCGTCGACGCGACCCGGGAATTCGTTGGTGAAGTTCTCCAGGAAGTCCAGCAGCGAGCCTTCACGCGAAGCATTGAGCTGCTTCAGCGCCTTGCCCTTGTGCCAGCGCGATTCCTTGTACTTCGGCATGTGGTCCGGCAGATCGCGGTAGACACCGCCCGGACGGTAGTACGCCGCGTGCATGCGCGCGCCGGAGACCGCTTCGTAGCAGTCCATCAGCTCTTCGCGCTCGCGGAAGGCGTACAGCATCACCGCCATCGCACCCAGGTCGAGCGCGTTGGAACCCAGCCACATCAGGTGGTTGAGGATGCGGGTGATTTCGTCGTACATGGTGCGGATGTACTGCGCACGCTCCGGCGCTTCGATGCCCATCAGGGTCTCGATCGCGCGCACGTAGGCGTGCTCGTTGCACATCATCGACACGTAATCCAGGCGATCCATGTAGCCGATCGACTGGTTGAACGGCTTGGACTCGGCCAGCTTTTCGGTACCACGGTGCAGCAGACCCACGTGCGGGTCGGCGCGCATGATGGTTTCGCCGTCCATTTCCAGGATCAGGCGCAGCACACCGTGCGCGGCCGGATGCTGCGGGCCGAAGTTCATGGTGTAGTTGCGGATTTCCTGCCGGCTTTCGGCGGCGTTGCTGGCGAAGGCTTCGCCGGCCTGGTGTACGTGGCTCACTTCACTGCCTCCTGCGCGCGCTCACCTTCTGCGGTCTGCAGACGGGCGTCGTCGCGGATCACGCGCGGCACGCCGACACGCGGCTCCACCGAGGTGACCGGTTCGTAGATCACGCGCTTCTTTTCTTCGTCGTAGCGGACTTCGACATTGCCGATCAGCGGGAAGTCCTTGCGGAACGGATGGCCGACGAAACCGTAGTCGGTCAGGATCCGGCGCAGGTCCGGGTGGCCTTCGAAGATCACGCCGTACAGGTCGAACGCTTCGCGCTCGAACCAGTTCAGGCCCGGCCAGATGCCGGTCAGCGAGGACACCACCGGCAGCGCTTCGTCAGGGGCGAAGCAGCGCAGGTGCATCATCAGGTTGTGCTGGTACGAACGCAGCTGGGCGACCACGGCGAAACGCTGGGTCGGCATGTGCTGCGGGCGGGCACCGTCGGCACCGTTTTCCTCGCTGGGGAACTCGCCCCACGCGAAACGGCCCTGGGCCTTGCCTTCGACGCCACGGCTGAAGCCCTGCGAGGACACGTCGGCGGTGTCCCATTCGTCGGAGCCATAACCGAGGTAGTCGACGCCGCAGAGATCCACGGCCTGCTCGAAACCAAACTCGTCACGCAGCGCCAGGGCGGTGGCGTGCCACTCGGCGGCAGGCACTTCCAGCGTCACTTCGCCGCGGGGTTCGACCACGATGACCTTCGCACCTGCGAAACGTGCGGAGAGTCGGTCGATGAAGGATGCTTGCTCTGCCATGGGGGCTTGGCGCGCTCTTGTCAGGTGAAGGGGTCAGCGGGCGATGGTCTGTGTACGCCAGATCTTCTTCTGCAGCTGCAGGATCCCGTACACCAGCGCCTCGGCGGTCGGCGGGCAGCCCGGGACGTAGACGTCCACCGGCACCACGCGATCACAGCCGCGCACCACAGAATAGGAGTAGTGGTAATAGCCGCCACCATTGGCGCAGCTACCCATCGAGATGACCCACTTCGGGTCCGGCATCTGGTCGTAGACCTTGCGCAGCGCCGGGGCCATCTTGTTGACCAGGGTACCGGCCACGATCATCACGTCGGACTGACGCGGCGACGGGCGGAACACCACGCCGTAGCGGTCAAGGTCCAGGCGCGCGGCGCCGGCATGCATCATCTCGACCGCGCAGCAGGCCAGACCGAAGGTCATCGGCCACATCGAGCCGGTGCGCGCCCAGTTCAGCAGTGCATCGACGCTGGTGGTGACGAAGCCCTTTTCCAGCAGCGGGTTGTCGCCTTCCGGCCGCAGGATGTCATCAACCCGGCCTTCCGGCGTGGGGTTGTTCATGAGGCCATCGAGAGTCTGAATCACTCCCATTCCAGCGCTCCCTTCTTCCAGACGTAAATGAAACCGAGGAACAGCATGCCGACGAACAGGCCCATGGTGATGAGCGAACGGGCACCCAGCTCCATGAAGACCTGGGTCCACGGCACGATGAAGATGATTTCCAGGTCGAAGACGATGAACTGGATCGCGATCAGGTAGTAGCGCACGTCGAACTTCATGCGCGCGTCTTCGAAGGCCTCGAAGCCGCACTCGTACGGCGACAGCTTTTCCAGATCGGGGCGGCGGGGACCGAGGAATCGACCAACCAGCATCAGCGTAATGCCGATACCGGTGGCAACGATCAGAAACAGCAGAGACGGCAAATATTCGGCCAGCACAGCGATTCTCTCTTGCCTCTGCCGCCGCGCCTGCAGGCGCTTTGGCATGGGGGAGTGGACGGGAATCTGCCTGGCGCCTTGCGCGCCAGACGAACCCGCTTTACTTACAAATGGTGCCCAAGAGGGGACTCGAACCCCTACGACTTGCGTCGCTACCACCTCAAGGTAGTGCGTCTACCAATTCCGCCACCTGGGCAAACGATCACATCAGACTATCTTCCCGATGCGCCGCGTATTGTAACCGGCTTCAGTCTTTCTGGGAGCCTTCCGAAGGCTTTTCTTCACCAGAAACCGAAGATTCCGCCTGAGCCGGCACATTCGCGGCCGGAACCGGGGCGGCCGGGACCGCATCGGCCTTCGGAACGGCCGGCAGTTCACCCGCCGGAGCCGCCGGAGCGACTGCCGCCGGTGCGGACATCAGGCCCAGATCCTGGTCGGCCGCCGGGCGGCTGCCATGACCGGCATACCAGGCCATGAAGAGGCTGATGCCGAAGAACACGACAGCCAGCCACTTGGTCGACTTGGACAGGAAGTTCGAGGCGCCGCGCGCACCGAACACCGTACCCGAGGCACCGGCACCAAAGCCCGAACCCGCCGCCGCACCCGAGCCACGCTGCATCAGGATCAGCGCGATCATGGCCACAGCGACCAGCACGTAGACGACATTGAGGATCAACATCAGCATTGGAAACCGCCCTCGGACAAAACTTCTAGGATTAGTTCGCGGCCGCCGCCCGTGCGATGGCCAGGAAGTCCGCGGCCACCAAGGAGGCGCCGCCGACCAGCCCACCATCGACATCCGGCTGCGCGAACAGTTCCCCGGCATTGTCGGGCTTCACGCTACCGCCGTAAACAATGGGCAGTGAATCAGCGATTCTAGCATCGATACGCGCGACTTCGCCACGGATGAACGCGTGCACCTGCTGCGCCTGCTCCTTGGTGGCGGTACGGCCGGTACCGATGGCCCAGACCGGCTCGTAGGCGACCACGGCCTTGGCGAAACCGGCCGCGCCGACCAGCTCCAGCACCGGCGCCAGCTGGCTGGCGATGACTACTTCGGTCTGCCCGGCCTCGCGCTGCTCCAGGGTCTCGCCCACGCACAGCACCGGCACCAGGCCGGCGTGCTGGGCGGCGGCGAACTTGCGCGCGACCAGCTCGCTGCTTTCGTGGTGGTACTGGCGGCGCTCGGAATGGCCGACCAGGCCATAGCGGGCGCCGACCTCGACCAGCATGGCCGCGCAGACCTCGCCGGTGTAGGCGCCCTTCTCGTTGCTGCTCACGTCCTGCGCGCCAAAGGCCAGGCCTGTATCACCAAAGTCCTCGACCAGCTCCCCGAGGTAGGGCAGCGGCGGCAGGATCACCACGTCCACCCCCTCCAGCGGCAGCCCGGCGGCGACCTGCCCCAGCAGTTCATTGGCGAATTGACGGCTGCCATGCAGCTTCCAGTTTCCGGCGACGATCTTGCGGCGCATGAGCGGGTGGCTCCTGTGTGAAGTCAGCCGGTCATGATACCCGTTACGGCAAAAATTCGTTTCCGTGTAAGCGGTTACATGGATTTTCAGCCAACGGCGCAGCCCCTCGTGGCGGGGGTTGGGTTGGTCGCGGAGAGCCCGGCTAGATCTGGGGTTTGGCCGGCCGGGTGGGACTGCGCAGGGGGCGCTGCAAGTACGTCCATGTAAGCTCGATCGCCGCATCCATGCGGCTCACGCCCCTGCGCAGCCCCACCCGCCCGGCCTTTGACACATTCCGGCGGCTCCGCCCGCCACGGAAAGAAAAAAGAAGAGCAAGAGCAAAAGCGGCATACAACGTGTCCTGCCCCACTTCGATCTGACAGATCTCATCCACGCATGGCGTGGATCTACTGTGTCGACCAAGGTCACACCTACCGGAAATCGCGATTTACCCACCGTCACCGGGAAACTGTCGAAGGCGGGGAGGTGTCGGATGGCGGGGTGTCCGCGGCATGGATGCCGCGGCCAAGCCCCCAGGACGGGTTCACGGCGTCCCCGCCATCCGACACCTCCCCGCCTCCCCACGGAACATCCCAGAGCCGCTTTGGCTTTGGCTTTGGCTTTGGCCTCTGCGGGTGCAGGGCGCAGCCCT
This sequence comes from Stenotrophomonas mexicanensis, assembly GCF_032911605.1. Lineage (NCBI taxonomy): Bacteria > Pseudomonadati > Pseudomonadota > Gammaproteobacteria > Lysobacterales > Lysobacteraceae > Stenotrophomonas > Stenotrophomonas mexicanensis. The sequence goes on along the minus strand of NZ_JAWJTG010000014.1, from coordinate 65,854 downwards.
GTGACTCGTCCTGCCATAGGTTGACACCGATGGGTGGATGGTCCGGCCGCCGTCAGGCGGCCAAAGACGCCCGATGCATCGCATCGGGCGTCTGCATTTTAAGGGACAGGTGGGGGCGCTCAGCGTTGTAGATGTCTACGGCCTCAGCCACCATCTGGCGGGCTTGCCCCAGGTCCCGTGGGCGATGAAGCAGGAACTCGCACTTGAGGATCCCGTTGACTCGCTCTGCCAGAGCGTTCTGATAGCAGTCGTAGCCGTCGGTCATCGAGCAGGTCAGGCCGTGCCGCGCATGGATCTTCTGGTAGTAATCCGAGCAGTACTGGATTCCACGATCAGAGTGATGGATCAGCTTCTGCGGTGTCTTTCTCCCTTTCAGCGCCATCTCCAGCGCCTGAGCTACCTGCTCTGTCTGTAGCGTTTCATGCACGCTCCAGCCCACGATCTTGCGCGACCAGGCATCGGTGACCAGGCTCAGATACACGAACTTCCCCTGCGTCGGCAGATAGGTGATGTCCGCCACCCACACCTGCTCGCTACCGGTTGGTATTACGCATCCTTGGCCAGGTTTGAGCAGATTCGGATGCCTGCGAAAGCGATGATGGCTGTCGGTAGTCTTGTGATAAGCCCGACGTTTCGGTACCAGCAGGCGCGCTTCCCGAAGTACGTCAAACAACCGGTCACGTCCCATGGTGATTCCCGCCGCCTGCAGCTTCGGTTCGATCAAATAGTGCAACTTGCGCGTCCCGATTCGTGGCTGCCGCACGCGGCAATCGCTCACCAGCGCCAGTGCTTTGGTCTCGCTGGCGCGTCTTCGTTGATGCCGCCCCCCCCGCTTGATAGAACGCCTGTCGACTGATGCCGAAATGGCGGCAAGCCCTTGCCACGCTTACGCCTTTGAGGCGCCCTTGCGTGAGGACTTGCCTGAAGGCTTTTTTACGACGCGCACCCCGTAATCCTCTTTGAGGACATCCACGATGGCTTCGAAAAGCTGTGCTTTCTCGTTGGCCTCCCGCAACTGGACCTGCAGGGCCTTGATCTGTTGTTCCGGCGTCAGCGGCGTGGCCGGTCCACTTTTGGGAGAAGTCGTCATGGGGGCAGATGATGCACCACCTGACCAATCCTGCCGACCATGGCGGCGAAGCCACTTCAGAACCGTGCTGCTGCCTTGGATACCGTATCGCTCCTGAGCCTTCTTATAGGTCAGTTCTCCACGCTCGACCTGATCGACCACGGACAACTTGAAGGCCAGCGAGTAATCCCGCTGACTGCGCCTGATTGTTGATTTCATTGAACATTCCTTTTCCAGAGGGAAAAGGTGTCAACCCAATTCAGGACGGGTCACTGCAAAGAAAAAGGCCGCCTTTCGGCGGCCTCACTTCTCATTACTTCAGCTTGATCTCGCGCAGGCGTTCCTCGAGGAAGCCATGGGCGGTGATCGCCTCCGGGTACCGGCTCGGGTTCTCCGGGGTGATGCAGGACGGCAGCACGTCGATCAGATAGTCCGGGTTCGGGTGCAGGAAGAACGGCACCGAGTAGCGCGGCTGGCGCGCCAGCTCACCCGGGGGGTTGACCACGCGGTGGATGGTCGACGGGTACACGTGGTTGGTCAGGCGCTGCAGCATGTCGCCGATGTTGACCACGATGGTGTCCGCGTCCGAGGTGAACGGCACCCACTCGCCCTCGTGCGACTGCACTTCCAGGCCCGCGGCGCTGGCGCCGACCAGCAGGGTGATGAAGTTGATGTCGCCATGCGCGCCGGCGCGCACGTTCGGGATGTCGTCGGTGGTGATCGGCGGGTAGTGGATCGGGCGCAGGATCGAGTTACCGAAGTTGGTCTTGTCGGCGAAGAAGTCTTCCGGCAGGCCGATGTGCAGGGCCAGCGCCGACAGTACGCGCGAACCCAGGTTGTCCAGCGCCTGGTACAGGCCGTAACCGCGCTCGCGGAAGCCCTCGACCTCGGTCGGCCACAGGTTCGGCGCCATCACGTCGCGGTACTTGGAGTCGTCGGCGATCTCGCGACCGATGTGCCAGAACTCCTTCAGGTCGAAATGCTTGGAGCCCTTGGCGGTCTCCACGCCGAACGGAGTGTAGCCGCGGGCTCCGCCGCTGCCGGCCACGTGGTACTTGCGCTTGACCTCCTCCGGCAGGGCGAAGAAGGCCTTGAAGGCATCGTAGGCCGCGTCGATGTCGGCCTGCGGGATGCCGTGGTTGCGGATGCCCGCGAATCCCCATTGGCGGTAGGCCGCGCCCAGCTCGGCCACGAAGGCCTCGCGGTCGCTGTCGAAACGGGTGATGTCGAGGGTGGGGATCTGGCTCACAGCGGTTCCTGGCTTGTCGTTGGGTCTGGAAGGGCCAGCGCATTCATGGCCCACCTGAACATTGTGACAGATCGCCCGGGGGACGCCACTCGATACGAAGAAACAAACCGATACAATGCGCAACCCCCGCGCGGATTAACGATTCCGTCACAACCGGGACTCCCGCCCCTGCTCCACCTGCCGCCTCCGTCCTTCATGCGCCCTGCTGCTCCTTCTGCCAATACCTCCCTGCCCTCCGGCCCGGCACGTCACTGGCGCCGATTGGCCTGGTGGTCGCTGTTCGTGGCCGGCAACGCGCTGCTGGCGATGGCGATCACGCTCGGCAACGTACCGCTGGCCGACAACCCCGGTGGCGCAATCGGCCTGGTTTACCTGTCCGTCGCTCTGCCGGGGCATCTGCTCGCCTTCGGTGCCCTCGCAGGCCTGCTGCCGCTGCTGCTGGGCCTGTGGCCGCGCAGCGCGCGCACGCTGAGCATCAGCGCCGTGCTGCTGCAGGGCCTGTGGCTGTGCCTGCTGCTGGTTGATGCGAAGGTTTTCACTCTGTATCGGTTCCACCTCAATGCCATGGTGGTGAACATGGTGTTCGGCGGCGCGCTGCAGGACCAGGTCGCGTTGTCCTGGAAAACCTGGCTGCAGGCCGGACTGCTGGTCGCCGCCATCTTCGCCGCCGAAGGCCTGCTGGCTTGGGCATGCTGGAAGCTGTTGCCCGCCCTGCCCCGCCGCCGCCGGGTCCTGCAGGCCTGGGCGGTGGTCGCTCTGCTGATGGGGGGGGGCCAGGTCGCCACCGCCTACTACGATGCCCGCGGCGACCGCGACGTCATCGCGCAGTGGAACTACCTGCCCTGGGCGCAGCCGATCACCGCCAAGAGCTTCATGCGCAAACTGGGCGTTGTCAGCGAACAGCAGGCTGGCCTGCCTGACCCGCGCCATGCGCAGCTGCTGTATCCGCTGCAGCCCCTGCGCTGCCAGAACCCACATCGGCCGAATGTGCTGATGGTGGTGCTGGAGTCGCTGCGCCAGGACGCCATGACGCCGCAGCTGATGCCCAATACGACGGCACTGGCACAGGCTTCGCGCGTGTACGACCAGCATTTCAGCACCGGCAACGCCACCCGCTACGGCCTGTTCGGCCTGCTCTACGGCCTGCCCGGCGGCTACTGGCAAAGCATGCTGGATGAACAGCGCGGCTCGCAGCTGTTCCAGGTGCTGGGCCAGCAGGGCTACGACCTGCACCTGTACGGCAGCGCGCCGCTGTACAGCCCGGAGTTCGACCGCACCGCCTTCGCCGACGTACGCGACCAGCTGCACCAGGGCCCCTCCGCCCTGACACCCGACAAGCGTGACGCAGCCATCGTCACCGCGCTGCAGAACGACATCCGCACCAGCCAGGCCGCGCAGCACCCGTGGTTCGGCTTCGTGTTCCTCGACTCCACCCACGCCGGCTACCACCTGCCCGCCAGCTACCCGCCGGTGGCCACGCCGATGGCCAAGGAGATCGACTTCCTGTCCTTCGGCCCGGACCACGACCCGACGCCGGAGCTCAACCGCTACCGCACCGCCGTGCACTACGCCGACAGCCTGGTCGGCTCGCTGCTGGACGACCTTCGCGCACAAGGCCTGGCCGAGAACACCATCGTGCTGGTCACCGGTGACCATGCCGAAGAGTTCAACGACCTCAAGCTGAACTACTGGGGTCACAACGGCAACTTCTCCGACTACCAGCTGCAGGTGCCGTTCGTGCTGCACTGGCCAGGCCAGCCCAGCGGCCATGAGATGCGCACCAGTTCGCATGAGGACTGGGTGCCGACGTTGATGCGCCACGCACTGGGCTGCGAGAACGCCCTGAGCGACTTCAGTACTGGCCAGGACCTGCTGGCCGCGCCCACCACCAGCGAACGCGCGCTGGTGGTGGAGAGCTGGTCGCAGCGCGCGGTACGCCATGGCGATGCCATCTACGTGTTCGACAAGTTCGGCAACGCCACCGCGCTCGACCGGCACTACCGTCCGCTGCCGCAGCAGGTGCCGGACGCCGCCGCCATCCGCTCCGCATGGGAAGCGCTGACCCGCTTCCGCAACCGCTGAACTTCAAGGACCGATCCTGCATGAACCGTCCGCTGCGTATCCTGCATACCGAAGCCGCCAAGGGAATGGGCGGGCAGGAGATCTACATCTTCCGGCACATGCAGGTGATGCGCGCGCGTGGCCATGAAGTGTCGTTGCTGTGCCAGCCCGAAGCGCGCCTGGCCACACTGGCACGCGACGACGGTTTCACCGTGCATACGCTGCGCATGGGAGGCCTGGCGCGCCTGCTGCGCGGCGTGTGGTCGGTATCGCGACTGGTGCGCCGCGAACGCTACGACGTGGTCAACACCACCAGCCGCCGCGATGCGCTGATCGCCGCCGCCGGTGCACGCCTGGGCGGCACGCCGCTGGTGGTGCGCTCACGCCACCTGATGAGCCCGGTCAATTCGCTGCTGACCTATACCGGGCTTCCGCACCGGGTGTTGACCGTCAGCAGTTTCGTCAAGCAGCTGCTGGCCGACCGTGGCATTCCGGCCGAGCGTATCGGCATCGTGCCGCCGATCGCGGTTCCGCCGCGCTGGAGCGAGATCCGCAAGGCCGATCCCTGGCAGTGCCTGCAGGACGCGCGCGCGCAGGTGCGTGCCGAGCTCGGTTTCGGCGAACAGGACATCGTGGTCGGCTGCGTGGCGGTACTGCGCGAGCCCAAGGGCCATGCCGACCTGCTGCAGGCGATGATCCCGCTGTGCAAGGCCAACCCGGACCTGCACCTGGTGATCGTCGGTGATGGCCAGGCCGTGACGGAACGACTGCAGGCGATGTGCGCCGAGCACGGCCTGCAGCGCCAGGTGCACCTGCTCGGCTACCGCGATGGAGCCTGCCGGCTGATGGCCGGCTTCGACATCTTCGCGCTGGCCTCGCACAAGGAAGCGGCCGGCACCGTGTTCCTGGAAGCGGCTTATGTGGGCGTACCGATCGTAGCCACGCGGGTGGGTGGCGTGCCGGAGATGGTGGTCGATGGCAGCAATGCGATCCTCACCCGTTTGGGAGACAATGCCGCCATGACAGGTGCCTTGCGCCTGCTGGTGGACGACCCGGAACGGCGGCGGCAGATGGGCCGCGCTGGCTGGGACTGGATGCACGGCGCGCACCGCTTCACGCCGGACGGCCACGGTGAAGCCACCGAACACTACTACCACCAGTGGCTGAAGGAGCTGGGACATGGCTGATGCGCGAACCGTTCCGGTGCTGATGCACCACCATGTCAGCCCCTCGCCGGGCATGATCACCGTGTCGCCGGAAAACTTCGAAAGCCAGATCGCGTGGCTGGCAGGCAATGGCTGGACCTCACTGACGCTGGAGCAGTACGCCGGCTTCCTGGCCGGCAAGCCGGTGCCGCGCAAGTCGATCGTCATCACCTTCGACGATGGCTACCTGGACAACTGGGTGTATGCCCATCCGATCCTGCAGAAGTACGGCATGCATGCCGTGGTGTTCGTGGTCACCGGCTGGATGAGCGAAGGCCCGGAACGTCCGCATGCCGGCATTGCCGGAGCGACGCTGCCGTCGACGCCGGACCATCGCGGCTGCGAAGCAGCGATCTACGAGCAGGACCGCAGTGACGATGTGATGATGCGCTGGAGCGAAGCACGTGCAGCCATCGCCGCCGGCACCTTCGAAGTGCATTGCCACACCCATACCCACACCCGCTGGTTGCGCCGTGACGATCTGGACCGTGCGCAGCGCCGTGCGGGCCTGAGCCGGGATCTGGCGATCTCGCGCGAAGTCCTGCAGGACAAGCTTGGCGACGTGTCCGATACCTTGTGCTGGCCGTACGGTGATTTCGACCAGGATCACATCGAAGTGGCGCGCGAGCAGGGCTTCCGCTACCTGCACACCACCCACCCGTTCGGCCGCAACGTGATCGGTGGCGACCCGGAACGCATCTATCGTTTCGCGATCCGCAACCGCCCGGCCAACTGGCTGCGCAAGCGCATCCGCCTGAGTTACAACCCGCTGATCGCGCCGCTGTTCAATGGGTTCAAGGCACGCCAGAAGAAGATGGTGCCGGGGCCCTGAACACGCCATCCCCCCTGGCCGCCGCAAAAGAAAACGCCCCGGAATTCCGGGGCGTTTTCTTTGTACGGATGTGCAGTCGCCTCAGCTGGCGGCTTCACGCACCGCAGCGGACAAGCGGTCCAGCGTCTGCTGCATCAGCGTGGCGTCATCGGCTTCCACGGTGACCCGAACCACCGGCTCGGTACCGGACGGCCGCAGGAACGCGCGGCCACGGCCGGCTACGGCCTGCTGCGCCACAGCCAGCGCGGACTGCACGCTTTCAGACTGCACCGTGGCCTTGGCCGAGACATTGCCCAGACGCACGTTGACGGTCTTCTGCGGCACCCGCACCAGGCCCTTCAGTGCCTGGCGCAGGGTCTGCCCACTGTTGCGCAGCGCGACCAGCACCTGCAGAGCGCTGACGATGCCATCACCGGTGGTGGCCCGGTCCAGGCACAGCAGATGGCCCGACGCTTCACCACCGAGTACACCGCCGCCTTCGACCAATGCCTGGTGCACGTAGCGGTCACCAACGTTGCTGCGCACGAACGGGATCTGCAGATCGGCGAAAGCTTTCTCCACGCCGTAGTTGCTCATCAGCGTGCCGACCACCGGGCCGCGCAGGCGGCCTTCGTCCTTCCAGGCGCGGGCCAGGATGTACAGCAGGTCGTCACCGTCGACCGGGTTGCCCTGATCGTCGGCCATCAGCACACGGTCGCCATCACCATCGAACGCGATGCCGAGATCTGCACGGGTCTCGCGGACTTTGGCCGCCAGGTTGTCGATATGGGTGGAACCCACGCCGGCGTTGATGTTGACGCCGTTGGGCTCGGCACCGATGCCGATCACCTCGGCCCCCAGTTCGCGGAACAGCAGCGGTGCGATCTGGTAGGTGGCGCCGTGTGCGCAATCCAGCACCAGGCGCACGTCACGCAGGTCGAACGCGCGCGGCACGCTGGCCTTGCAGAACTCGATGTAGCGGCCGACCGCTTCACGCGCACGCGATGCCTTGCCCAGCTTCTCCGATTCGGCGGTGGTGAACGGAACGTCCAGCGCCGCTTCCAGGGCAAGTTCGGTGGCATCGTCGAGCTTCTCGCCCTGGGCCGAGAAGAACTTGATGCCGTTGTCGTAATGCGGGTTGTGCGAGGCGCTGATGACGATGCCGGCGTCCACGCCCAGCGTGCGGGTCAGGAACGCCACCGCCGGGGTCGGCATCGGCCCCAGCAGCTGTACGTCGGCGCCGGCGGCGACCAGGCCGGCTTCCAGTGCCGCTTCGAACATGTAACCGGAAATGCGGGTGTCCTTGCCGATCACCACGATCGGCCGGCGCCCGTCCTGGCCGCGCTGGGCGACCAGGACACGGCCCAGGGCATTGCCCAGGCGCAGCACGAAGTCGGCCGAGATCACGCCCTGGCCGACCCGCCCACGGATGCCATCAGTACCGAAGTACTTGCGGCCTCCCATCAAGCCACCTCCGGCGCCGGCTGACGGCCCAGCATTGCCAGCAGATCGGACAGGCGGTCGCGCATTTCGCGGCGGTCGCAGATCTGGTCGATGGCACCGTGCTCCAGCAGGAACTCCGAGCGCTGGAAGCCTTCCGGCAGCTTCTCGCGCACGGTCTGCTCGATCACGCGCGGGCCGGCAAAGCCGATCAGCGCCTGCGGTTCGGCGATGTTGATGTCGCCCAGCATCGCAAACGAGGCCGACACACCACCGGTGGTCGGGTGGGTCAGCACCGAGATGTACGGCAGGCCCGCTTCACGCAGCTTGCCCAGCGCGGCCGAGGTCTTGGCCATCTGCATCAGCGAGAACAGGCCTTCCTGCATGCGCGCACCGCCACTCTGCGAGAAGCACACGTACGGAGCACCGATCTCGACCGCGGTTTCGGCGGCCAGCGCGAAACGCTCACCCACCACCGAGCCCATCGAGCCACCCATGAAGGCGAAATCGAACGACGAGGCCACCAGCGCACGGCCCTTGAGCAGCCCGCGCATGGCGATCAGCGCGTCGTACTCGCCGGTGTTCTTCTGCGCGATCTTGATGCGCTCGCTGTACTTCTTCTGGTCCTTGAACTTGAGCAGGTCGGTCGGGCCCAGGCGCGCACCGATCTCGGTGGTGCTGTCGGCGTCGAACAGGGCGGCCAGGCGCGCACGTGCGCGGATCGCCATGTGGTGGCCGCACTTCGGGCAGACCTCCAGGTTCTCTTCCAGTTCCGGACGGTACAACGCGCTGCCGCAGTTGCTGCACTTTTCCCACAGGCCCTCGGGGACACTGCGCTTCTTGCTGGGGGTGTTGTCGGTGCGGATGCCGGACGGCATCAACTTGCTGAGCCAACTCATGCGGGAGGACACTTCCGTTCAGGGCGGCCCAAGGGCCGCAAAGGCGGACAGTCTAGCTCCGCTTTCCCCGCCCGTGCACCCCCTTGCCGGACACGGGGCCGCCGGAAAAAACCATGCTGGGACGTACGTTTAGCGCGGCAACGCCGTGCGGGTAGCGCCGGGCCATGCCCGGCGGATACCCTTGCGCCCCGCACCGCCGGGCATGGCCCGGCGCTACCGTTACTGGTCCAGCGCCTGCCGCAGCGGAGCCAGGAAGGTTCGAGCGCGCTGCGCGGCCTCTTCAGCCGAGCCCGCTTCGGCCAGCGCCGCCACCAGCGCGCTGCCGACCACCACGCCGTCGGCCTGGCGGGCCATCGCCGCAGCACTGTCGGCATCCTTGATGCCGAAGCCGGCCACCACCGGCACCGAAGCGCGCGCGCGCAGGGCCTGCAGGCGGGCACTGGCGGCATCGCTGTCCAGGCGCTCGGACGCGCCGGTGACACCGGCAAAGCTGACGTAGTAGAGGTAGCCACGGGCCAGCGCCAGCAGCTTGTCGGCGCGCGCCTCGCTGGTAGTTGGCGACGCCAGCAGGACCAGTGCCAGGCCCGCTGCATCGAAGGCCTGCTGCGCTTCGCCGGCTTCTTCCGGCGGCAGGTCGACCAGCAGAACGCCGTCCACACCCGCCTCCACGGCTGCCGTTGCGAAGGCCGCGTAGCCATGGATCTCCACCGGATTCAGGTAGCCCATCAGCACCACCGGCGTCTGAGCGTCACGCTCGCGGAACTGCGCAACGGCCTGCAGCACGTAGCGGCTGCCAGCACCACGCGCCAGCGCGCGCTCGGAGCTGCGCTGGATGGTCGGGCCGTCGGCCATCGGGTCGGAGAACGGCACGCCCAGTTCGATCACATCGGCACCGGCATCGACCAGCGCGTGCATGACCGGCACGGTGGCCTCCAGCGAGGGATCACCGGCGGTGATGAAGGGAATCAGCGCCTTGCGCTGCTGCTCGCGCAGTCGCTGGAAACAGGCATCGAGTCGGGATACAGGCATCTCAGGCACATCCTTCAATCAGTTCAATCGCATCGCTGGTCCCCCAGTACATCTGGATGACCCTCCCTTCAAACAGTTCCACGCGGATGCCAAGGGCAGAGCCCGGGTCCTGCCAGGTGAGGTACTCGCCCTGGTCACCGTCGTAGGCATGCGGGCTGGATACCGGCGGCTTCGGGAACTGGGCCATGGCCTGGGCGCGGGTCATGCCGACACGCAGGCCGAACGGCCCGGGCTGCTGGGTCGGCGCCCCGCTCTCCGGATCCAGGCCGAGATCGAAACGGACCACGCGATCGTCGTCGGTCATCATCGACACGCCCGGCGGCAGCCCCTTGCCGTCGTAGTACTCGCAACTGCCGCCGATGGCTTCGACCGCCCCTTGCGCGGTCCACGGCCCGAGTGCCTTCAGATCGGTCATATGCTGGCCGATCAGCACCTCGCCGGCATGGTCCAGCGCCACCGAGGCCACCGCGGGCGCGTCATCGCTGTCCTTATCTTCCACAGACGGCGGATCGTCGATCGGCGTACGCGCCATCGGGTCAAGATCATCGTTGGCGGCCTGCTGCACAGGCTGCGTGGTGGCCTTGGCGGCCGGTGCCAGCACCGGCGGCTCCGGCGGCTGGCACGCAGCCAAGCCCAGTGCCAGCAGCAGCACGCCACTGTTCCGCAGCAGCGCGCTCACAGCACCAGCCCTTCGCGCGCGGCGATGGTATGCACGTCCTTGTCGCCACGGCCGGACAGATTGCAGAGGACGATCTGGTCACGCGGTCGCTCACGCGCCAGCTTGATCGCCTGTGCCAGCGCATGGCTGGATTCCAGCGCCGGCAGGATGCCTTCGGTGTGCGCCAGCAGGTGGAAGGCCTGCAGCGCTTCCTCATCGGTGATGCCGAGGTAGCGTGCGCGGCCGGTATCGGCCAGGAACGCGTGCTCCGGCCCGACACCCGGATAGTCCAGGCCGGCTGATACCGAGTGGGTCTCGATGATCTGGCCGTCGTCGTCGCACAGCACATAGGTGCGGTTGCCGTGCAGCACGCCCGGCCGACCCGCCGCGATCGATGCAGCGTGGCGCCCGGTGCTGATGCCATCACCGGCAGCTTCGGCGCCGACGATCTCGACCTGGCGATCATTGAGGAAGGCATGGAACAGGCCGATGGCATTGCTGCCGCCGCCGACGCAGGCGGTGATCGCATCCGGCAGGCGGCCGTACTCGGCCAGCATCTGCTCGCGTGCTTCGCGGCCGACGATGGCGTTGAAATCGCGCACCATGCGCGGGTACGGATCCGGACCAGCCACGGTGCCGATGATGTAGAAGGTGTCCTGCACGTTGGTCACCCAATCGCGCATCGCTTCGTTGAGCGCGTCCTTCAGGGTGGCCGAGCCGGAGGTGACCGGCACCACCGTCGCACCGAGCAGCTTCATTCGGTAGACGTTGATCTTCTGCCGCTCGATGTCGGTGGCGCCCATGTACACCACGCATTCCAGGCCCAAGCGCGCGGCAACGGTGGCACTGGCCACGCCATGCTGCCCGGCACCGGTCTCGGCGATGATGCGCTTCTTGCCCATCCGCGCCGCCAGCAGCGCCTGGCCGATGGTGTTGTTGATCTTGTGCGCACCGGTGTGGTTCAGGTCCTCGCGCTTGAGCAGGATCTGCGCACCGCCGACATGATCGCTCAGGCGCTGGGCGTGATAGATCGGGCTCGGCCGGCCCACGTAATGGGCCAGGTCGCGGTCGTAAGCGGCCTGGAATGCCGGGTCCTGGCGGGCCTGGTCATAGGCCTGGGCCAGTTCCTGCAGCGGGCCGACCAGGGTTTCGGCAACGAAGCTGCCGCCGTAGCGGCCGAAGTGGCCCTGGGCATCCGGGAAGGCGTGGTAGTCGGCAATGGGGGAGGCAGACATGGAAGCGACCGCTGGTTCTAGACAGGTGGATACTCTAGCGCACGGGTTGTGACCGGAAAATGGATATTATCTGGCGCATATCGTCAGGAAATCTCACATGAGTCGTTCCCTGCTGCCTCCCCTCAATGCGCTGCGTGCGTTCGAGGCCACCGCCCGTCTGGGCGGGGTTGGGCGCGCCGCGCAGGACCTGCATGTCACCCACGGCGCGGTCAGCCGGCAACTGAAGCTGCTGGAGGATCATCTCGGCCTGGCATTGTTCCAGCGTGCCGGCCGCGGCCTGCGCCTGACCGCTGCGGGCACGCGACTGCAGGCCGCGTGCAGCGAGGCGTTCAGCGGCATCGAAGACTGCGTGCGCGAGCTGCGCCGGCCGACGGCGGCCCCAGCACTGGTGCTGGGCTGCAGCGGCAGCGTACTGGCGCGCTGGATGATCCCGCGCCTGCCCGTGCTGCAGGCCGCCCTGCCCGGCGTGCGCCTGCAGTGGTCGGCGCTGGATGGCAGTTTCACCGAAGCACAGGCGGCGCTGGATGCCGTGCTGCTGCTGGCGCAGGGGCCGTGGCCACGGGGCTGGCAGGTGCGTGAGCTGGCGCCGGAACGGGTCGGCGTGGTGGTGGCACCCTCGCATCCGGCCGCGCACCGCCTGCGGCAGGTACCGCCCTCGGCGCTGCTGCAGGAAACGCTGCTGCACACCAGCTCACGGCCGCAGGCGTGGCCGGCGTGGGCGCAGGCGCACGATCTGGACACCGCGAAGCTGCAGCTGGGCACCGCTTTCGAACATCTGTACTACCTGCTGGAAGCAGCCGTGGCCGGGCTGGGTCCGGCGATCGCACCGGAGCCACTGGTGGCCGAAGATCTGGCAGCAGGCCGGCTGGTCGCACCGTGGGGGTTTACCGCCACCGGCGGCTTCTGGGTGCTGGCGCGGCCGGATGGCCCGGCCGATGCACGGGTGGACGCCCTGGCCGACTGGGCAGCAGCACAGCTGCAATGAGACGAGGCCCCGGGCGGCGTTCACCGCCCGGAGCCGGCAACACAGGCCTCAGCGACCGCCCATCGCGACCCGCTGCTGCTCCTCATGCACCTGCTGCTGGTGCGAAGGATCTGCCAGCAGCTTGGCACTGGTCTGCTCCAGCGACGGCGGCGCCTGGGCCAGGTCCACCGCGGTGCGGAAGCCCGGCGTCGTGCCCATCACGAACGCCTTGCCATCCTGCACCGTGATGCTCTGCAGCTTGTCGGCCGCGTCGATTCCGTTCTGCTTTGCATGCAGGGTGATATTGGCGGCAGCCTCTTCGGAAAACACGCTGGGAAGCTTGCTGCGGACGGCGTTGTGCAGTGCGTGGTCCGGATGCGATGCATCGTTCAGCGACGGCCCCTTCGGTACAGCCGCTGCAGGTTCATGGCCCTGCGCACGGCCCGCCGCCAGCGCGGCAGCGGTCTGGCGACCGACAATTCCATCGGCCACCAGCCCCTGCTGTTTCTGCAGCGCGATCACCGCTTCGCGGGTGTGATCACCAAAACGACCATCCTCTGACAACCGATGGCCCTGCGCATCACGCACACCGAGCTGGTTGAGAGTCTGCTGCAACGCCTGCACGTCGGCGCCACGCTGCCCCTGCTTCATCACCTCGCTGGCCGCCGCGTGCGATGCAGCCGACTGCGCGGTAGCGGCAGGCCGGGACGGCGCAGGTTCGCCATTGCCGTGCAGCGGCGCGCGCACCTGGAATTCCGGCTTCGGTGTCAGCGCACCAACGATGCGGGTGCTTCCGCCATCCCAGTACCCGCCCGGCCGGATGGTGACTTCGGCCGGCCCGGTGCTTCCCTGTGAACCGATGAACTGGATGTTTCCCTGCGCGTCGTAGCCTTTGAAAATGCCGACATGCTGGCCCTGCGACGAGGAGAACATCAGGATGTCGCCCTGCTTCAGCGATCCGTTCGGTTTGCGTGCTTCGGCAGCCGAGGTCACATCGAAATGCTCGCGTGCGTAAGCCGTGGTGTTCGCACCATTGAACAGCGTCGACGTAGTGAACCCCGCAGCGTTCTCGCCCCGCACGTCGTAACCCGCGTTCTTCAGGCCGCGCCATACGAACGCCGAGCAATCCACGCCGAAGCGTCCGTCACCATCGAGGTCACGCTCCAGCCGGCTGCTGTCGCGACCCGGGCGCGGATGGTCCGGGCGCCCGTATTCGTACTGGCGGCCTGAGGCCATGAAATGCTGGTAGGCCTCGTTGTAGAGCGCGGCACTGCCGACTGCAGCCGCGGCCTGGCCCGCAGCGGGCGCCGCCGCCGAAGGCGTCTGTACCTGCGGTTGGGTCTGGGTCTGCACGGGCGCAGCCGCCGGTGTGCGCGTAGGAGGCTGCTGCGTGGCAACCTCACCCGGCTGCCAGCCCTCGAAACGGCGGATGCCGTCGGCCAGCACTTCACGCTCGCGCACGCTCATCTGGCCGACGGTCTTCGAGCGCAGGTCGACACCCTGGCGATCGCCTTCGGCATAGATGGTGGCCGCCTGCTCCTTGTGGTGGGTGGTGCCGCTGTAATCCTTGGTGGAGTAGCTCGGTAGCATTTCCTCCACGGTCTTGTCGCCGAACCGGCGTTCGAGCAGCTGGATCTTCGCCACCCGGCCGGCTTCATAGCTTTCGAAAACCGCGTTGCCCCATTGGTCAAGATCGACCACGCCCTTGTAGCGCCCCTGCGCCGATTCCAGCGCCTGCTCGCGGGTACGCGGATTGGTCACCGTCTTGTCCGCGCTGCCGGCGAATTCAAACTTGAGATTGCCAGGATTGTTGTTGCGCCACGAGACGCTGCCGCCTGATCGTTCGACGACACTGCCATCGTCCATTTCCAGCGTGCGCGTGGTACCTACGCTGCTGACCAGCCGGGTGATTTTTGGATCCGACATGAGCTGTTCCTTTGCCAGTGGTTGATTGGACCGCTCCCCTGGCGGTGATTACATTCCGTTGGAAAACACGTCGAGCACGTCCGCACTGACCCAGCCCTGTGCGCAGTTCCCGGCGTAACGTCCCGGCGCCGCCGCATGGCAGGCCTCGCCCCCCGTGGTCGCCAGGCCAGTGATCGGCCTGTCGCCATAGGTGTCACACAACGTGTTGCCCTTGCACTTGCCGACCGTCGCAGCGGGAACCGCAACGACGTAATAGAACAGCGGATTCTGTCCGGTACGCCCGATGCCCTGCACGCAGACCAGCTGCCCCTTCGACAGCTTCGCGGTCACGCTGGCCTTGCTGCCGGTGGATGGCACCGCACTCAACGTCTCCACGCCCTTGGCATCGGCTACGCCCGCGAAGAAACCCTGGTCGCCACAGTCCGGCGACAGTTCGACATCGTAGAAATCACCGCTGTCCACATCGCCGGCCGTGCAGCCGCTGCCCGTACTGGCGTTGCTGCATTTCACGCCACTGGCCTGGATCAGCGCCGCCAGGCCGTCGGCAGCCGGTGCTGTGGCAGGTGCATCTGCCGGTGCGGCAGCGGCCGGTGCCGATGCGGTCGGGGCGGATGAGTCACCGGCCGCACACGCGCCCAAGGCAAGCAGCAGGCCGGGCACGAGCGTCAGGCGGGCCAGGCGGATACGGCGGGAAGAGAGATGGGGCATATCCATTGCGTCCTCGTTCGAAAGGTAGGGCGTATCTCAGGGGTGCGGCCAGCGACACGCACACGGCATCGCGCCCAGCCAAGACAGGCTGGGCGCATTGTGTCCGATCAGATGTTCGGGGGGTGTCGACTTTTTGGCGCTGGAACCTGAATCAACCGAAAGCGTGATACTCATCGCATTCAGGATTCGCCCGCCTTCACGGCACGGCGGCCCGCACCGTCGACGATGACACTCCGGGTGATCCCTCAGGTGACGCGGATCACTCCAGAACGGTGCAATCCGCGCGACGCACTTCTTCGACGAAGGTGCGCATCTTGTAGCCGTCCTTGATGCCCGGCTCCAGCTCGATACCGCTGGACACGTCCACGCCCCACGGCAACGTCGCCAGCACGGCATCGTAGACGTTCTCAGGGTTCAGGCCACCGGCCAGCAGGAACGGCCGGTGCAACCCGGTCGGAACGCGGCCCCAGTCGAACGCCACGCCGGTGCCGCCACCGCCACCCGGGGCGTGGCTGTCGAACAGGAAGCCGGCAGCGCTGGGGTAGCGCAGCTGCAGGGTGCGGGCGTTGACCTCTTCACGGCCGCCCATGGCGATCGCCTTCAGGTACGGCATGTTGAAGCTGCGGCAGAAGCTTTCGTCTTCCTCACCATGGAACTGCAGCAGGGTCGGACGTACCGTACGCAGCACCTCGCGCACTTCCTCCTTGCTGTTGTTGCGGAACAGCGCCACCACGTCGACCATCGGCGCGATCGCCTGGCGCATCGCGCGGGCCTCGGCCGGTGCCACCCGGCGGCTGCTCTCGCGGGCAAAGATGAAACCCACTGCGTCCACGCCCAGCTCACCGGCCAGGCGGACGTCGCCGGCACGGGTCATTCCACAGAACTTGATGCGCGTACGGTAGTAGGAACGGCTCATAGCGTGACCTCGGCGGGCAGATGCCAGTTGTCGGGGTACAGGGGCCCAAGGAACACCAGGCCCTGCGGCGGTGCGGTGGGACCAGCTACGGTGCGGTCGCGCCCGGCCAGCAGTTCGGCGATCCATTCCACCGGTTTTTCGCCGCTGCCCACCAGGATCAACGATCCGACGATATTGCGGACCATGTGATGAAGAAATGCATTGCCACGTACTGCGACTTCGATCACTTCGCCATGACGGCTGACCTGCAGCGACTGCAGTTCACGCCGCGCATGCAGCGCCTGGCACTGCACCGAACGGAACGCGCTGAAGTCATTCTCACCAAGCAATGTCTGGCCGGCGGCATGCATCAGGGTCTCGTCCAGCGCACGGCGCTCCCAGCTCAGGGTCTGCCGGTCCAGCGCCGGCCGTACCTCGCGGTTGAGCAGCCGATAGCGATAGCGGCGCGCACGCGCGGAGAAGCGGGCGTGGAAATCATCGGCCACCGGCACGCACCAGCGCACCGCGATCGAGCGCGGCAGGCGGGTGGTGGTGCCGAGCATCCAGGCGCGCGGATCGCGCACCACGTCGGTATCGAAATGCACGACCTGGCACTGGCCATGCACGCCGGCATCGGTGCGGCCGGCGCAGATCACCTGCAGCGGCGCATCAGCCACCGATGACAGGGCCTGCTCGAGGCTGGCCTGCACGCTGGGACCACCCTCGCCCAGGTTCTGCCAGCCCCTGAAATCGCTGCCGTCGTACTCGACGCCAAGCGCATAACGCATGTGCTACCTCGATGTTGCGGATGGGGCGGCGCTCAGGCCGGATCGCGTTCGGACCAGACGGCCAGTTCGTTGCCACCGGGCTCGACGAACTGGAAGCGGCTGCCACCGGGAAAAGAAAACACCGCGCGAACGATCTCGCCGCCGGCGTCGCGCACGGCGGCCTCGACCGGTGCCAGTGCGTCGGCATACAGCACCAGCAGCGGTGCACCGCTGTCGCTGGCCCGCTGCGGCTGGCCACGGAAGAAGCCGCCCTGCAGGCGGCCATCGTCGAACGCCGTGTAGTCGCTGCCGTAGTCGACGAACGACCAGCCGAACACCTTCTCGAAGAAGGCACGGCTGGCAGCCGGGTCGCTGGACGCGAATTCAACGTAGTCGATGCGGCGTTCGCGGCTCATGGCAAGGTCCTTGTCGGCAGATTCGGTCACGGCAGGCGCGCCAGCAGTTCGCGGGCCTGGGCCTGGCTGTGCAGGTCACCGCCTTCGGCGACTTCCAGCAACAGCGTGCGCGCCGTCTGCGCGTCGCCCAGATCGAGGTAGGCAATGGCCAGTTCCAGGCGCTCCTGGCCGGCACGTGGCGACCAGCCGGCGTCGCCGGCAGGCGCGGCCGCGCTCGACGCGATGTCGTCGGAATGAGAGGCCTCGATGCTGCCATGGTCGATGCCGTCGATGGCTTCGGGATGAGCGGCATCCGCCGGCGCCTCGTTGTCATGCGCGTCGGCCGGCAGATCGAACACGCCGCGGAACTGCGGCTGCTGTTCGGCATGCAGTGCGTAATCCGGCACCGCCACGTCGGCCGGCGCCTGCGGTACAACGCGTTCGTCCTGCAGCGGCACGGCGACGACAACCTCGTCGGCGGTGGTTGCGGAATCGTCCCAGCGCGGCAGATCGGTCACCGCTTCGGGCAAGGCCACCGCGTCCTCGTCGCGCAGCGTGTCGGCCTGCCAGTCGGCCCGTACCGCGTGCTCGACGACGGGTTCGGCGACCACTACGTCGTGCACTTCGGTTTCGGTCGCCCAGTCGGGCATCGCCGGTTCCTGGCGGCCGTTGCCGGCAACAGCCGATGACCACGAGGACTGCTCGGCCAGCGTATCCAGCGCCGCACCCGCCGGCACCGCTGCGGCCAGGCCGGCGGCATCGTCTTCCTCACGCAGCGGCGGCAGCGGCGACGGCTTGCGACGACGCAGCAGCCAGGCGGCGCCCGCCGCCAGCAGCAGCACCGGCAGCCCCAGCCAGTACCACGGCGTTGCCGCATCGCGGGCATCCGGTGCCTGCGCCAGGCGCTGCTGCGCGGCGGCCAGGTCGTTGTCCTTCATCGCGATCAGCGACTGCTGCTGTTCCTTGAGCTTTTCCAGGTCGGCCACGCGCTGCTTCAGCTCGCCGATCTCGGCATCGCGGGTGGCGATGTCCTCACGCGCCTGGCGCAGTTGTTCGTTGCCCAGCATGTCACCCTCGCTGCCGGCAGCGGTGCCGGTGGTTGTGCCCACGTGCGCGGCGTCGGACGCCAGCGCCGGAGCGATCTCAAGTCGTGCCCCATTGGCCGCAGCCGGGGAAGAAGCATTCGTGGCTGCCGCCTTGGCAACCGGTGCGGCCATGCCCACCGGTTGCGGCACGGTACGCGCCTGCCGCCATTGCGCGGCATGCTCGCGCACGAGCGTCGCCGCTTCGGCAGCGTCGACCGCAGCAAGCGCATCACTGCCGGGCATGCGCAGCACCGCACCCTGCTTGAGCAGGTTGACGTTGCCGCGGATGAAGGCTTCGGGATTGGCACGCAGCAGGGCGATCATCGCGCGGTCGCGACTGACCTGGTTGCCACGTGCCACCGCACTGGCGATCTGCGACAGGGTCTGCCCGCGCTGCACGGTGATGCTGCCATCGGCCGCCGGTGCAGCAACTGGCGCGGAGGCCGCACGCGGGCGTGCCGGTGCTGGCGCCACCGCTGGTGGCGGCGTCGTGGGCGTCTCTGCTGCTGGCACCGAAGCCGGTGCAGGTTCGCGCACGATGGTATTGGAGAGCGTACCGGCCGGCGCGACGATTTCCGGCTCGGCCACGGCCAACGCACTGGGCGGCGCATCGACCAGTGCCGAGTACTCACGCACCAGGCGGCCCTGGCCCCAGTCGGCTTCGATCAGGAAGCTGAGCGACGGCGTCTCCACCGGCGCCTGCGAGGTGACGCGCACCACCGCCCTGCCCTGCGTGTCGCGGGTCAGTTCGAACTGCAGTTCACTGACCAGTCCGGTTGGCCGCTGCAGGCCGACACGTTCGAAGGTGACCGGTGAGGCCAGCGCCACGCGCAGGTTTTCCAGTTCGGACGGGTCCGCCGAGACCACCGGGATTTCGGCCAGCAGGGGCTGGCCCGGCTTGGACAGGACCCGGATGTCGCCCAACCCCAGGGCAAGCGCCGAACTGCTGGCCAGGGCGAGCAGTGCGGCGGACAGATAGGTGAGCGGGCGCTTTGCGCCCTTGGCCCGTTTATTCATGGGCGACACTATAAAGCGTGCGGACCGGGGTCCGCACCCACCGATGGGAGACCTTCGGTAGTGCCGGCCGCTGGCCGGCACACACGCACGCCCCAATCACGGCAATACCGGCCAGCGGCCGGCACTACCGGTGAGGCAACCGCTGTGATCAGCGCTGCTCGGCGGCGACCAGCTCGGCCAGCTGCACGGCATTCAACGCCGCGCCCTTGCGCACGTTGTCCGACACGATCCACAGGTTCAGGCCGCGCGGGTGCGACAGGTCCTCACGGATGCGGCCGACGTACACCGCGTCGGTGCCCGACGCATGCGTGACCGGGGTCGGGTAACCACCGGCTTCGTGACGATCGACCACTTCGATGCCCGGCGACTGCTCCAGCAGCGCGCGTGCTTCGGCCACGGTGACCTTATCACGGGTCTCGATCGCGACCGACTCGGAGTGGCCGTAGAACACCGGCACACGCACTGCAGTCGGGTTCACCAGGATGCCGTCGTCGCCGAGGATCTTGCGGGTTTCCCAGATCAGCTTCATCTCTTCCTTGGTGAAGCCGTTGTCCTGGAAGTCATCGATGTGCGGGATCAGGTTGAAGGCGATCTGCACCGGGAAGCGCTGCGGATCGATTTCCTGGAAGCTCAGCAGCTGGCCGGTCTGCTTGCCCAGTTCCTCGGTAGCCGAACGGCCGCCGCCGGACACCGACTGGTAGGTGGAGACGTTGATACGCTCGATGCCGTACTTGCGGTGCAGCGGCGCCAACGCCACCAGCATCTGCATGGTCGAGCAGTTCGGGTTGGCGATGATGCCGCGCGGACGGTTGGCGACCTGCTCCGGGTTGACCTCGGACACCACCAGCGGCACGTCATCGTCGTAACGGAAGGCCGAGGAGTTGTCGATCACCACCGCACCCGCTGCGGCGAACTTCGGTGCGTATTCCTTCGACACGCTGCCGCCGGCCGAGAACAGGGCGATCTCGACGCCGCTCGGATCGAAGGTGGCCAGGTCCTGGACCTTGACCTTCTGGCCGTTGAACTCGATCTCGCCGCCGGCCGAACGCTCGGAAGCGAGAACGCTCAGGGTGCCGACCGGGAAATCACGCTCGGCCAGGATCGACAACATGGTCTCGCCGACCGCACCGGTGGCACCGACGACGGCGACGTGGAAACTGCGCTGTGCATTGCTCATGGGGGAAACTCTCACGAAAACGGGGATGGGGAAAAAAACACGCACGACAGCTGGGTTCGGGGAACCTCCTCAAGCGGGGCGCGCGGAGGTTCCCTATCGTTTCCCGGTTTTTTTGCCCAGAGTCACGCGCGCGGCCATCGCCGCGTCAGCGTTGATCGCGCTCGGCATGCGCGACGGGCCGCCGTCCAGGCCGAGCCCGGCAACCAGATTATCCACGGCCAGCTGTACCATCGCCGTGCGCGTGGCCAGCGAGGCACTGCCGATGTGCGGAGTGAGCACGACGTTGCGCAGCGCCAGCAGTTCGGGGCGTACCTTTGGCTCGCCTTCGTACACATCCAGACCCGCTGCAGCAAGGCGGCCGTTGGCCAGCGCATCGGCCAGCGCGATCTCATCGACCAGGCCACCGCGGGCGATGTTCACCAGCGTCGCCGACGGCTTCATCTTCGCCAGTGCGGCGGCATCGATCAGGTGATGCGAGGCCGGGGTATACGGCAGCACCAGCAGCAGGTGATCGGCCTGCGCCAGCAGCGTGTCCAGGTCAACGTAACGGGCCCCCACCTCCGCTTCGATCGCGGCCGGAAGCTGCGAACGGTTGTGGTACAGCACCTTCATGCCGAAACCATGCGCGCCGCGGCGGGCGATGCCCTGGCCGATGCGGCCCATGCCGAGGATACCCAGCGTGCTGCCGTGGATGTCGGCACCGAGCATGGTCTGGAACGACCACTGCTGCCACTGGCCTTCGCGCAGCCAGCGCTCGGATTCAGTGATGCGGCGCGCGGTGGCCATCAACAGAGCGAAACCGAGATCGGCGGTGGTTTCAGTCAGGACGTCCGGGGTATTGCTGGCGAGGATGCCGGCCGCGCTGAGCGCGTCGATGTCCAAGTTGTTGTAGCCCACCCCGACATTGGCGATCACCTGCAGCTGCGCGGCGCCGGCCACCTGGGCCGCACCGATGCGCTCATTGAGGGTGATGATGGCGCCGTCGGCGCTGGCCAGTTGTTCGGCGATCTGCTCAGGCGACCAAGCGGTGACGGTGTCGGTGCTGCGCAGCTGCACGCGATCGCGCAGCGGCGCGATGGCCGCGTCGATCAGCGGCTGGCTCACCCACACGGTCGGCCGCGTGTCAGCCATCGATCTGCCCGGGAATACGCGGGGTGATCGTGCCGACATCGCCGCACTGCGCGCGATGACGCAGCGCCTGGTCCATCAGCACCATCGCCACCATCGCCTCGGCGATCGGAGTGGCGCGTATGCCGACGCAGGGATCGTGGCGACCGGTGGTGACCACCTCGACCACGTTGCCGGCCGTGTCCAGTGACGGGCCCGGCAGGCGCAGGCTGGAGGTCGGCTTCAACGCGATCGAGGCGACCACCGGCTGGCCGGTGGAAATGCCACCGAGGATGCCGCCGGCATGGTTGCTGGCGAAGCCCTGCGGGGTCAGCAGGTCGCGGTGTCCGGTGCCCTTCTGTGCGGCGCTGGCGAAACCGTCGCCGATCTCAACGCCCTTCACCGCGTTGATGCTCATCAGCGCGGCGGCCAGTTCGCCATCGAGCTTGCCGTAGATCGGCTCGCCCCAGCCTGGCGGCACGTTGTCGGCCACCACGTCCACGCGCGCACCGACCGAATCACCGGACTTGCGCAGCGCATCCATGTACGCCTCCAGTTCCGGCACCTGTGCGGCGTGCGGCCAGAAGAAGGGATTGTCTTCCACCGCCGACCAGTTGAAACCGGCCGGGGTGATGTCGCCCAGCTGCGACAGGTAGCCGCGCACGGTCACGCCGAAGCGCTCGGCCAGCCATTTCTTGGCGACTACGCCGGCGGCCACGCGCATGGTGGTCTCGCGCGCGGAAGAACGGCCGCCACCGCGCGGGTCGCGGATGCCGTACTTGTGCCAGTAGCTGTAGTCGGCATGGCCCGGCCGGAACTGCTGGCCGATGTTGGCGTAGTCCTTGCTGCGCTGGTCGGTGTTGCGGATCAGCAGGGCGATCGGCGTGCCGGTGGTCAGGCCCTCGTACACGCCGGACAGGATCTCGACCTCGTCCGCCTCGCGGCGCGCTGAGGTGTGCCGGCTCTTGCCGGTAGCGCGACGCTGCAGGTCGTGAGCGAATTCGGCCGCGTCCAGCGCCAGCCCCGGAGGGCAGCCATCGATCACGCAGCCGATGGCCGGCCCGTGCGACTCGCCGAACGTGGTGACGGTGAACAGCTTGCCGAACGAATTGGAGCTCACGGGCGCTGCGCCGCCAGCTCGGTGATGCGCGCGCTGTGGGCGATCAGCTCGCGGCATTCGACCGCGAAGATGCCCATCTGGCCGACCTTGAATTCGATCCAGGCGAAGTCGACTTCCGGCAGCAGCTTGATCAGGTGCTGCTCGGACTCGCCCACTTCACAGATCAGCAGACCGTCCTCGCTCAGGTGCAGCGGGGCATCGCGCAGGATCTTCAGCACCAGGTCCAGGCCGTCGTCGCCGGCACGCAGGCCCATCTCCGGCTCGTAGGAGTATTCCTGCGGCAGGGCATCGGTCTCGTCGTTGGTGACGTACGGGGGGTTGGTGACGATCAGGTCGTAGTGGCGACCGGTCAGGCCGTTGAACAGGTCCGACTTGAGCAGGGTCACGTTGTGCGCCTGCAGGCGTTCCTTGTTTTCCTCGGCCAGCGACAGCGCGTCGTCGCTCAGGTCAACACCGTCCACTTCCCAGTTCGGGTAATAGTGGCCCATGGCGATGGCGATGCAGCCCGAACCGGTGCACAAGTCCAGCGCACGGCTGACATCGCGGCCGGCCAACCACGGCTCGAAGCCGCACTCGATCAGTTCAGCGATCGGCGAGCGCGGCACCAGGGCGCGCTTGTCGCTCTTGAAGCTCAGACCGGCGAACCAGGCCTCACCGGTCAGGTAGGCGGCCGGGATGCGTTCGTCGATGCGACGCTGGAACAGTTCCAGCACACGCACCTTCTCTTCCTGCAGCAGACGCGCCTGGCCGTACGCCGGGCCGAGGTCGTGCGGCAGGTGCAGGCTGTGCAGCACCAGCTGGGTGGCCTCGTCCAGCGCATTGTCGTAGCTGTGACCGAAGGTCAGCCCGGCTTCGTTGAAACGGCTGGTGCCGTAGCGGATCAGATCGATGATCGTGTGGAGTTCGGCGGCCGTTTCAGCGGTCATGGCGGTACTGCGGGCAAAGTGGCCCTCGATTATAGGGGCTGGCGCCCGCGGCGGCATCCGTTGCGGCAGAAACGATCGGGCCGCAGCCGGTATGATGGAGCCCACTTCGCGCGGGGGCTCCCATGTTCAATCGCAACGCCGGCATCATTCTGCTGATCGCCCTGGCGGCGGGTCTCGGCCTGCTGGCCGCCCAGCAGGTGTTCGCGCCGAAGCCGCCGGCCAATGCCCCGGCCACCGAAGCGATCACGCTGTACCCGCAGCCGCGCGAACTGCCCGACTTCAATCTGGCCCAGTCCGACGGCACCCGCCTGATCCCGGGCGAACTGAAGGGTCACTGGACCCTGGTGTTCCTGGGCTTCACCTTCTGCCCGGACGTCTGCCCGACCACCCTGGCCGAGCTGGCCGGCGCGCAGAACCAGTGGGAGGCCCTGCCCGACAGCCTGCGCCCGCGCGTGCTGTTCATCTCGGTCGACCCGGACCGTGACAGCGCCACCCGCCTCGGCGAGTACGTGCACGGCTTCCACAAGGACACCCTGGCCGCCACCGCAGATGTGCCCTCGCTGGAGCGCTTCGCCACCTCGCTGGGCTTCGTGTTCCAGAAGGTGCCGGGCAAGCACTTCGACGAGAACCCCGAGGATTACACCGTCGAGCATTCGGCCAGCTTGGCCGTGCTCGACCCGCAGGGCCGCCTTGCCGGCCTGGTGCGCCCCCCGTTCAACGCGCCGGCCATTGCCCGCGACCTGCAGAAGCTGACCGAGAAAACCGCCCCATGAGCCTCACCACCGCCCTGACGTACGCCCTGCCCCACCGCCTGCTGTCCTCGATGGCGCGTTCGCTGGCGTACTCGGACGATCCGCGCGTCTCGCGCTGGCTGATCGACACGGTCACCCGCAAGTTCAACGTCAATCTGGACGAAGCGGCCAACCCGGACCCGCGCAGCTATGCCACCTTCAACCAGTTCTTCACCCGTGCGCTGAAGCCGGGCGCGCGCGCGGCCGATGCCGATCCGCGCACCCTGGTGATGCCGGCCGATGGCCGCATCAGCCAGCTCGGCAGGATCGAGGCCGGCCGCATCTTCCAGGCCAAGGGCCAGTCGTTCACCGCCGCCGAACTGCTGGGCAGTGACGAGGACGCCAAGCCGTACAACGACGGCCTGTACGCCACCGTGTACCTGTCGCCGCGCGACTACCACCGCGTGCACATGCCGTGGACCGGCACCCTGCGCGAAACCGTGCACGTGCCTGGCCGTCTGTTCAGCGTCGGCCCGGCCGCCGTCAACGGCGTGCCGCGCCTGTTCGCGCGCAACGAACGCCTGGCCTGCCATTTCGACACCAGCTTCGGCCCGATGGTCAGCGTGATGGTCGGTGCGCTGCTGGTGTCCGGCGTGGAAACCGTGTGGAGCGGCGAAGAAATTCCGGCCTACGGTGACCGCATCACCCGCAAGGACTACCGCGGCCAGGGCATCCAGCTGGAGCGCTTCGCCGAGATGGCGCGCTTCAACTACGGCTCGACCGTGATCGTGCTGCTGCCGCCGGGCGTGGCCGAGTTCGCCCCGCAGCTGGGCGCCGAAAGCCCGGTGCAGCTGGGCCAGGCGCTGGCGAAGCTACGCTGACAAAAAGGGGACGGAGGGGATTAAGTCGTTTATGCATAAACGACTTAATCCCCTCCGTCCCCTTTTTCCACAACGGAATGCCGGCCAGCGGCCGGCACTGCCGGTACGCGCGTTACTGCAGGGCCGGGGCCGGGCCGACGTCCATGCCGTCGTAGTCTTCCACGCCCTTTTCCGCGGCCAGGGCAGCGAATTCCTGGTTGCGGCGGTCCAGCGAGGCTTCGTCGTGGATCTCCACACGCTCCACGTGCAGCACGTGGAACGGCGCGTCGCCCTCTTCCGGCTCCTGCTCGAACAGTTCCACGAAGGTATAGCCCTGCGCCTGCAGGTGCTCTGCCAGTGCCTGCAACGGCTCAGCAGTGGAGTGCACGAAGAAGTACCCCCACAGCAACGGGCCGTTGATGTCCCAGTCGGTGTTTTCGCGGAGGTTGGCGAACAGGTTGCGGGTGTCTTCGAGATCCATGTGGGTTCCAGAGGTCGTGGGGGATTACTTGTCGCAGCCCTGCAGCTTCAGCGTCTGGCCGTGGCGCAGGCTGTAGGCCGGGGCCTTCAGGCCGTTGGCGCGGGCCAGGGTCGGCACGTCGCACTGGAACTTCGCGGCAATGGCGCCCAGGGTCTCACCCCGGCCCACCTTGTGGTTGCGCACCGGCTTCGGCCGTGCCGCCGGGCGCGGCGTGGCTACCGGAGCGACCGGTGTGGTCGGCACGCTGGTGGAGGCCGCGGCGTCGGCCACCGGCACCACGCCGCCCACGGCCACGCTGCCGGTGTAGCTGGCGGCGGTCGGGCGCTTGATCGCCGCGTTCAGATCGGCGGTGATCAGGGTGCGGGCGAGATCGGCACGCGGACCGCTGACGCAGTTGCGCTGGTACAGGCCGGCAATGCGGGTAGTGGCGTTGATCAGCGTGCCGGCCGGAATCCAGCCATCAGCCTCATAGCGTGGGTTGAGATTGCGCAGCGCGCGCATGTAACCATCGCGGGTGCCATGGCTGCCCAGGCAGATGGTCAGTTCATAGATCGTGGTGGATCGCGCCAGGCGAATGGTGGCCGGTTGCGCGCTGATCTTCGGGAACTCCACGCCGTACTGCTGCGGGTGCAGGAAAATCCACGCCGCGGCGATCACCATCGGCACATAGTCCTTGGTCTCGCCGGGGAACTGGTTGTAGACGCTGTCCACCCAGAAGCTCTGCCCCGGGTACTGCTTGTAGACGCGCGCTGCGCGGCCTTCGCCGCCGTTGTAGCCGGCCAGCGAAAGTTCAACGTTGTTGTTGAGCTCGCGCATGCGCTCGTTGAGGTAGGTGGCACTGGCTTCTGCAGCACTGCGTGCATCGAAGCGGGTGTCGAAACCGGTGCCATCCGGGCCCAGGCCGAAGCGGCGGCCGGTGGCCGGCATGAACTGCATCAGCCCGGCGGCGCCGGCACGCGAGGAGGCATGCACACGGCCGTTGGACTCCTTGGCCATGATGCCGAACAGCAGCGCCTCCGGCAGACCACGCTTTTCCCACTCCGGCCACATCACCGCGCGCAGGTTCTGGTAGTTCTCGTAGCTGGTCAGCAGCGCCGGGCGCATGTCGGTCAACCAGCGGCGGATGCCGGCCTGCACGGCGGGGTTGTACTCGACCATGGTGTCGAAGGCATGTCGCTTGTCGTTGAGCAGCGCTGCAGCGCGCGCGGCCTCCGGCACGTCGGCGGTAAGCGGGCCGATATGGTCGGGGTCGGCTTCCAGGCGGTCACCCCCCTCATCGGCCACGTCATCGCTGGCAGCGGCATCAGCATCATGCTTGAGCAGACGCTTGTAGCTGGCCAGCAGGGTGCCCATCTGGCAGCCCTTCTGCTTCACGCAGTCGTTGAGGACATCTTCCATGTCCTCCAGCGCGGCGTCCGCCTCGTTGCTGCCCTTGGGGTCGGCATTGGCGACCAGCAGCAGCGCATCGCTGTAGCGCTTCTCGGCGGCGGTCATGCGCTGCTGCAGCGCATCCACCTTCACCTTGTCCCGGGCCGAAACCCGCTGCGCATGGGCGTCGGGCGCCAGGGAAACCAGGCCGGCCAGGGCCAGCAGCGGCCAACCGCGGGAAATCAGGACAGAAACGGGCATTGATGGCACTGTGTGCGAAACAGGCAGGCAGAGTAGCGGCGCCGCCAAGGTCCGGGCAAGCCGACCTTCGGCCCGTCACCGCCGGCGGTTAACATTGGGCTATTCACCACAAGGGCTGGACCATGGATCCGATTCTGCTCGGCAAAGGCATCACCGACGATGTTGCCGTCACCCTGCTGCCGAAACTCGGCAACCGCCACGGCCTGGTGGCCGGCGCCACCGGTACCGGCAAGACCGTGACCTTGATGACCCTGGCCGAGGGCTTCTCGCGGCTGGGCGTGCCGGTGTTCCTGGCCGATGTGAAGGGCGATGTGTCCGGCCTGGCCGTGCCCGGCACCGGTGCCGAGAACCTGCTCAAGCGCGCCGCCGAGATCGGCGTGGCCGACTACGCGCCGGCCGCCAGCCCGACCATTTTCTGGGACCTGTACGGCAAGCTCGGGCACCCGGTGCGCACTACGGTCAGCGAAATGGGCCCGACCCTGCTGGCACGCATCCTCGAGTTGAACGACACCCAGGCCGGGGTGCTCGATATCGTATTCAAGCTGGCCGACGATCGCGGCCTGCTGCTGCTGGACATGGATGACCTGCGCGCCCTGCTCGGCCTGGTTGCCGAGGAACGCAAGGACATCTCCACCGAGTACGGTCTGGTCAGCGCGCAGTCCATCGCTGCGATCCAGCGCTCGGTGTTGCGCCTGGCACAGGATGGCGGCGAGAACTTCTTCGGCGAACCGGCCTTGGAACTGGCCGACATCATGCGGGTCAATCACGACGGCCGCGGCGTGATCGGCATCCTCGCCGCCGACCAGCTGGTGCTCAAGCCCAAGTTGTATTCCACCTTCCTGCTGTGGCTGCTGTCGGAGCTGTTCGAGCAGCTGCCGGAGGTGGGCGACCTGGACAAGCCGAAGCTGGTCTTCATCTTCGACGAGGCCCACCTGCTGTTCGACGACGCACCGGCCTCGCTGGTGCAGCGCATCGAGCAGGTGGTGCGCCTGATCCGCTCCAAGGGCGTGGGCGTGTATTTCTGCTCGCAGTTCCCCGACGACGTACCGGGCAACATCCTCGGCCAGCTCGGCAACCGCGTGCAGCACGCACTGCGTGCGTTCACCCCGCGCGACCAGAAGGCGGTGAAGACCACTGCCGAGACCTTCGTGCCGAATCCGAAGCTGGACGTGGCCAAGGTGCTCAGTCAGCTCGGCACCGGCGAAGCACTGGTCTCCACGCTGCAGGACAAGGGCGTGCCGATGCCGGTGCAGCAGACGATGATCGCACCGCCGCGCTGCCGAATGGGGCCGATCACCGAGGCCGAGCGCGCCCAGGTGCGTGCCGGCAGCCCGGTCGGCAGCCGCTACGACACCGCGATCAACCGCGAATCGGCTGCCGAGCTGCTGGCCCAGCGTACGCAGAAGACCGTCGAGCAGGCGCAGGCGCCGGCGGCCCGCAGCCGCGAGCAGGACGAGGCGCAGGAAGGCGGTTTCGGCCAGGCGATCAAGGATGCGATCTTCGGCACCAAGCGCCGCCAGGGCATGATCGAGACCATGGCCAAGCAGACCACGCGCACCGTCGGCACCAAGCTGGGCAACCAGATCGTGCGCGGCCTGCTGGGCGGCATCTTCGGCGGCAAGCGCTGATCTGTCCTCCCGGGGTCGGACGCCTTTCCTGCGGAAAGGATCCGGCCCCATCGCTCCCCTGAAAAGAAGTCGCACCACATGTCGCGTTGGCGTCCCCCTGCAGAAAAGAGTACCGCCCTGATCACCGCCTCCGGCCACGCCCGGTTGAAGGCCGAACTGGATGAGCTGTGGCGTGTGCGCCGCCCGGAGGTGGTGAAAGCGCTGGCCGCCGCTGCCGCGGAAGGCGACCGCTCCGAGAACGCCGAGTACACCTACCGCAAGAAGCAGCTGGGTGAAATCGACCACCGCGTGCGCTACCTGACCAAGCGGCTGGAATCGCTGCGCGTGGTCGACACCACGCCGACCGATCCGCAGGCGGTGTTCTTCGGTGCGTGGGTGGAACTGGAGAACGTGGACAGTGGCGACACCAGCCGCTATCGCATCGTCGGCCCGGATGAGACCGACGCAGGCCTGGGCTGGATCAGCATCGATTCGCCGCTGGCGCGTGCACTGCTGAAGAAGCGGCTGGATGATGAATTCTCGGTGGAGCTGCCCGGCGGCCAGTTCACCTTTGCGGTAATCGGGGTGGAATACGAGCCGTTGTAGAGTCGACTGTCAGTCGACTACCGCGCGAAGCGCGGCACAAACCTCCGCAGCCGGACGGCAAACGCACCGCGATCCTCAATCGCGGTTGATGACTCGCCAAAGCCATCTGTCAGGCGTTCACGGCCTCGGAACGAAGAGCAGTCGATTGACAGTCGACTCTACATAGCCCCGTGCAACGGCAGCGGGTATTGGCGGCCGGCACGCAACGGGCGGAAGTAATCGGTATTTTCGTAAAAGGCGTCATCCTGCCCTTCGTGCCAGCCAGGAATACCGGCCAACGGCAGCGGACGCAACTGCAGGGGATCGGTCACTGCCCTGCCTTCGGCGATGGCCGCGGTCACTGCGTCAACGCAGGTGTCATCGGCTTTGCCGTGCACCACCACGCACTTGCCCACCAGCCGGCGGCCCGGCAGCAGCGCCTGCTCCATCAGCGCGTGCCCGAATACCGCAGCGATGACGATGTCGCCGCTCAGCCAGTGTCTCGATTCGAACAGCGCACACCAGTCGTGCACATCCCAGGCAGCCAGCAGCGTGTGATCGCGCACACGCACGATCACGCCGGTTTCGTCGAACTGGGTCAGTGCCGCCTGCGCGCGGTTGCGCTGACCCGGCGGCATCGCCTCGATATGCCGGCACTGCTGCGCATTGAGCGCCTGCTTGAGCTGCGGGTAGTGGGCCCACACCAGTGCGTTGAACAGGTCATGCCAGTTGTCGGCGCGGGTGGCGATGCGGCCCTGTGCGATGCGGGCTTCGTAGTGCAGGCCGTCGGCCAGCAGCCTGGCATCCTGCTCGACCAGCTGCTTGCCCGGTAGCGCGAGGCGTGCCTCGAGCGCTGCAATGGACGGCCACTCCGGGCCTTCCAACAGATCACGAACGTCGCGCAATCCGGCAAACACCGGGTGCCCGAATACCTGTGGATCGACCGCCGCACGCGGCGGCGGTACGAAGCGGCGGGCGCCGCTGCCGTCACCGGCGGCGGCCGTCGCCGCGGTCACAGCATCTTGAGATCGAATGCCGGGCGGGCGGCGGCCGGCAGCGCGTCACCGTACAGGTCGTGCTCGTCGCTCTCGGTGATGTCCACGTCGACGAACTCACCCACGCGCAACGGCACCTGGTCGGCATTCTGGATGTGCACCAGGCCATCGATCTCCGGGGCATCGGCCTTGGAACGGGCCACCGCGATATCGCCTTCGATGGCGTCGACCAGGCACTGCTGCACGGTGCCGATCTTGGCCTCCAGGCGCGCAGCGGAAATCTGCGCCTGCTTTTCCATGAAGCGGGCCAGGCGCTCCTGCTTCACTTCCTCCGGAACCGCATCGGGCAGGTCGTTGGCGGTGGCACCCTCGACCGGCGAATAGGCGAACGCGCCGACGCGGTCCAGCTGCGCTTCGTCGAGGAACGACAGCAGCTCTTCGAACTCGGCCTCGGTCTCGCCGGGGAAGCCGACGATGAAGGTGGAACGCACGGTGATGTCCGGCGCGATACGGCGCCAGTTCTGCACGCGCTCCAGGGTCTTCTCGACCGCGCCGGGGCGCTTCATCAGGCGCAGGATGCGCGGGCTGGCATGCTGGAACGGGATGTCCAGGTACGGCAGGATGCGGTTTTCGGCCATCAGCGGCACCACCTCGTCCACGTGCGGGTACGGGTAGACGTAGTGCATGCGCACCCACGCATCCAGCTCGGACAGGCCTTCGCACAGCGCCTTCAGACGGGTCTGGTAGGCCTTGTCGCGCCACATCTTCTCGGCGTACTTCACGTCCACGCCGTAGGCCGAGGTGTCCTGCGAAACCACCAGCAGCTCGCGCACGCCACCACGCACCAGGCGCTCGGCTTCACGCAGCACTTCATCCACCGGGCGAGAGACCAGCTTGCCGCGCATCGACGGAATGATGCAGAAGCTGCACTTGTGGTTGCAGCCCTCGGAAATCTTCAGGTAGGCATAGTGACGCGGGGTCAGCTTGATGCCGTAGTCGGGCACCAGGTCCACGAACGGATCGTGCTTGGGCGGCAGCGCTTCGTGCACCGCTTCCATCACGCTCTGGTAGTCCTGCGGGCCGGACACCGCCAGCACGTTGGGGTACGCCTCGCGGATCTGCTCCGGTCGCTTGCCCAGGCAGCCGGTGACGATGACCTTGCCGTTCTGGTTCATCGCCTCGCCGATCGCGTCCAGCGACTCGGTCACCGCCGAATCGATGAAGCCGCAGGTGTTGACCACCACCACGTCGGCCGAATCGTAGGACGGCACGATGTCGTAGCCTTCCGAGCGGAGCTGGGTAAGGATGCGTTCGGAATCGACAAGGGCCTTCGGGCAGCCAAGGCTGACGAAGCCGACTTTGGGGTTCAGCTGGGACATGGAATCGCGGGACTCTGGGGGCCTGGGCCCCTGCCGTCGTGGCAGGGGTTCCTGGGGGCCGGGGCCTGAAAGGGCGCCAGTATACCGGGGTTGGCGGCCGCGCTCTGAATGGCCAGCCGCCCGATCACGCACAGCCGCTGACACCGCGCTAACCCACGCAGCGCCGACAATGCGGTTCTGTTCCCCGCAACGAGATGGAAACGATGGCCGAGTGGATCACCCTGGATACGCATCACGGCCCGGTACGGGCCTGGCACGCCCTGCCGGAGGGCACCCCGCGTGGCGGGCTGGTGGTGGTGCAGGAAATCTTCGGCGCCAACCCGCACATCCGCGGCGTGGCCGAGCGCTTCGCGGCCGAAGGCTATGCGGTGCTGGCGCCGTCCTTTTTCGACCTGATTGACGGCACAGAAGCCGATCCGGACGCCCTGCCCTATGACGCCGACGGCGTGAAGCAGGGCCTAGAACGGGTGACCGCACTGGGCATGGAGAAGGCGCTGGAGGTGGTCCGTGCCGCAGCGACCCGGCTGGCCCCCTACGGCAAGGTCGGCACGGTGGGCTACTGCTGGGGCGGCACGGTGGCGATGCTGTCGGCCCTGCGTCTGGGCCTGCCATCGGTCAGCTACTACGGTGCGCGCAACGTCCAGTTCCTGGATGAGACACCCAAGGCCCCGGTGATCTTCCACTTCGGTGCCCAGGACAAGAGCATCCCGCCGGAGGCCGTGCAGGCCCATCGCGAGAAGCTGCCGCAGATGGCCACCTTCGTCTATCCGGCCGACCACGCCTTCAACCGGGAGGTCGGACATGCGTATGATCCAGACAGCGCCACCCTGGCGCTGCAACGCACCCTGGACTTCTTCTCGGAGCATCTTGGATGAGCGAATTCGAACTCGATTCACGCCTGGCCACCGATAGCGTGCTGGTGGCGGAAGGACCGTTGTCGCAAGTGCGGCTGATGAACGACGAACGATTCCCCTGGCTGGTGCTGGTACCGCGCCTGGCCGGGGTGACCGAGTGGATCGAGCTGGACGGCGAGCAGCAGGACAAGCTGCGCACCGAGCTCAACCGCGCCTGCAAGGCCCTGAAGGGCTCCGACGGGGTGGAAAAGATCAACATCGGGGCGCTGGGCAACATCGTGCGCCAGCTGCACTTCCATGTGATCGGCCGCCATGACGGCGACCCCGCGTGGCCGGGCCCGGTCTGGGGCAGTGGCCCCGCGCACCGCTACGAGCCGGGTGCGCTGGACCAGCATGTCGCCTACTGGAAGGAACGGCTAGGATATCCAGCCCAGTCCTGAGCGTTTGCCGACCCGATGCGATTCAACCTCGTTGCCGCCGTCCTGCTGATCCTGATCGGCCTGTTCATGCTCGCCAGCAACCTCGGCTGGACGCACCTGAACCTGTCCAAGCTGCTGTTGACCTGGTGGCCGGTGGCACTGGTGGGCGTGGGCATCGCGATGCTGTTCGGTCGCGGGAAATAAGCTGGCGCCGGGCCATGCCCGGCGAGCGCAGCGTGTGGCCGCACCCATGAAAACGCCGGGCATGCCCGGCGTTTTCGTCATGCGATGGCGCGCCGCTCAGGTCCGCGGCAGGGTCACGCCGGTCTGGCCCTGGTACTTGCCACCACGATCGCGGTACGACGTCTCGCAGATGTCATCGGCGGCCGCCTGGAAGAACAGCATCTGCGCCACGCCTTCATTGGCGTAGATGCGTGCCGGCAGCGGCGTGGTGTTGCTGAATTCCAGGGTGACGTGGCCTTCCCACTCCGGCTCCAGCGGGGTCACGTTGACGATGATGCCGCAGCGCGCGTAGGTGCTCTTGCCCAGGCACACCACCAGGGTGTCGCGCGGGATGCGGAAGTACTCCACGGTGCGCGCCAACGCGAAGCTGTTGGGCGGGATGATGCATTCATCGCCGACGATATCCACGAAGCTGCCCGGATCGAAGTGCTTGGGATCGACGATGGTCGAGTTGATGTTGGTGAACACCTTGAACTCGCGCGAGCAGCGCACGTCGTAGCCGTAGCTGGAGGTGCCATAGCTGACGATGCGCTCGCCGTTGGCCTGCTTGACCTGCCCGGCCTCGAACGGCTCGATCATGCCGTGCTGCTCGGACATGCGGCGGATCCAACGGTCACTCTTGATGCTCATGCTTTGTCCTGGGGTACGAGGGGGCGCGAGGATTCTAGCAGGGGGCCGGGCGTCGCCGGCGGCCCCTGCCCTGGCACTTACAGCAGCGACGACAGGATCGGGATCGAGGCACGCGGACGCTTGCCAACCTCCTCGATCAGGCGCTGGGCGGCATGGCGGTAGGCCTGGGCCGGGACCGAATCCGGCTGGGCCACGGTGATCGGGGTACCGGAATCGCCCTGCTCGCGGATGCCGATCTGCAGCGGCAACGAACCCAGCAACGGCACGCCGTACTGCGCGGCCATGCGCTCGCCGCCGCCCTCGCCGAACAGGTGCTCGACATGCCCGCAGCTGCTGCAGGTATGCACCGCCATGTTCTCGACGATGCCGAGCACCGGCACCTCGACCTTCTCGAACATCTTCAGCGCCTTCTTCGCATCCAGCGTGGCGATGTCCTGCGGGGTGGTGACGATCACCGCGCCGGCCAGCGGGATCTTCTGGGTCAGGGTCAGCTGGATGTCACCGGTGCCCGGTGGCAGGTCGATCAGCAGGTAGTCCAGGTCATCCCACAGGGTGTCATTGAACAGCTGGGTCATCGCCGAGGTGGCCATCGGTCCACGCCAGATCATCGGCGTGTCTTCTTCGATCAGGTAGCCGATCGACATGGTGTCCACGCCGAACGCACGCAGCGGCTCGATGCTCTTGTTGTCGGGGCTTTCCGGGCGACCGGACAGGCCCAGCATGGCCGGCACGCTCGGCCCGTAGATGTCCGCATCAAGCACGCCCACGCGTGCGCCGAGCTGCTGCAGGGCCACGGCCAGATTGACCGCAGTGGTCGACTTGCCGACGCCGCCCTTGCCCGAACCAACCGCGATCACGTTGCGGATGCGGGCATGCGGCGTAAGTCCCTTCTGGACCTGGCTTGCATGGGGACGGCGGGGAGAACTGTTCACAACGAGCACCAACGGGGTCAGGGGGAATAACCGAGCATCATACAAGCTGGACGTAACCTGACTGAAATTCAGGATTGCTACAGATTCGTACACAGATTGTTAAGTTCATGTTACGTTCGACCCGCACTGTTTTGGGCTGCGGAGCTGGCATTTCCAGCCCGCGCGATGGCGCATGCGCAGTGCCGTTTTTGTTTTTGCTCTCCAATGGAACTACATGAACTACGTAAGCAACACCGCACGTCGCAACACGCTCGCCGTCGCCCTGATTTCCGCTCTGATGGCCGCCGCCCCGGCAATGGCCCAGGACAAGGCGACCAACCTGGACAAGATCACCGTCACCGGTTCGCTGATCCCGCAGACCCAGGTTGAAACCCAGACCCCGGTGATGTCCATCACCGCCCAAGACATCCAGACCCGCGGCTTCAGCAGTGTTGCTGAAGTGCTGCAGCAGTCGTCGCTGACCACCGGCGGCCTGCAGGGTGGCCAGACCTCGGGTTCGTTCACCCAGGGCGCCGAAGCTGCCGGCATGTTCGGCCTGAACCCGGGCTACACCAAGTACCTGATCAACGGCCGCCCGATGCTCTCGTATCCGGCGCTGTACAACGGCAGCGAGACCTTCAACAACATCAGCGGCATTCCGATCGACATCGTCGAGCGCATCGAAGTGCTGCCGGGCGGCCAGTCCTCGCTGTACGGCTCGGACGCGATCGCCGGTGTGGTCAACATCATCCTGAAGGAGCGCATGGACGGCGGCACCATGACCCTCCGTGGCGGCACCTACACTGAAGGCGGTGGCAGCAACATCCGCTTCAGCGCTGCCAAGGGCATCAATGCCTTCGATGACCGCTTCCATGCACTGTTCAACGTGCAGATCGAGAACGGCAGCCCGATCTGGGGCTACCAGCGCGACATCACCCGCCAGAACAACCCGGTCGGCTACACCGCCCAGGTTCCGTCGAACGACTTCGCCGTCATCACCAACGCTGACAACAAGCTGCTGATGATGGACCCGAGCCGTTGCGCGAACGTTGCTGGGCTGTATGACGGCACCACCGTGGTCGGCCAGCGCCCGTCGGGCGAGTCCTGCGGTTCGGTGTACAGCGCCGGCTACAAGACCCTGAAGAACGGCAAGAACAGCGGCCAGTTCTACTCGTCGATGACCTTCGACGTGAACGACAACTTCCAGCTGTTCGCCGATGTGCTGTACAGCAAGGAAAAGACCGAGTTCACCTCCGGCTCCAGC
Organism: Stenotrophomonas mexicanensis; assembly: GCF_032911605.1. Lineage (NCBI taxonomy): Bacteria > Pseudomonadati > Pseudomonadota > Gammaproteobacteria > Lysobacterales > Lysobacteraceae > Stenotrophomonas > Stenotrophomonas mexicanensis. Next base: position 29,523 of record NZ_JAWJTG010000014.1, on the reverse strand, counting down.
GCCCTGTGGTGGGGCACCAAGTCGGTCATGGGCGGCTTCTACGACCAGGGCCTGGGCAAGGTCGTGAACCTGCAGCGCGCCTTCGCGCCGGAAGAAATCGGCCCGGGCCACTACAACAACATCATGAACTCCGACGAAAGCCGTGCCTACCAGGTCACCCTGGGCGGCAAGGGCATGGTCGGCGACTGGGACTACAGCGCCAGCTTCACCCGTGGTGAGTACCGCCTGGACCAGAACCGCTTCGTGCGCTGGAAGGACAAGATCGAAGATTTCTTCGGCCAGACCGTGCTGGGCCCGCGCCTGGGCACCTCGGCTGGCGGCTTCGGCATCTACAACCCGGACTACGCGGCCTTCTACTCGCCGATCACTCCGGACCAGTTCGCCAGCTTCACCGGCTACGGTACCCATCGCAGCAAGACCTGGCAGAACCTGGGCCGCGTGCAGGTGACCAACGGCTCGCTGTTCAGCCTGCCGGGCGGTGACGCCGGCCTGGCCGTCGTGCTGGAAGGTGGCAGCGAAGGTTGGGACTACTCGCCGGACCAGGCGTTCGTTGATGGCAATGTGTGGGGCACCACCGCTGTCGCCGGTGCCGGCCACCGCAGCAACTATGCGGTCACCAGCGAGCTGCGCATGCCGCTGCACGACAAGCTGACCGTCAGCGCGTCGGGCCGCTATGACGCCTTCAAGATCGCCGACAAGACCGTCGACAAGGCCACCTACAGCATCGGTCTGGAATTCCGTCCGATCGAGAGCCTGCTGCTGCGCGGCAAGTACGGTACCGCTTTCCGCGCACCGACCCTGTCCGATGCCTTCCAGGGCATGAGCGGTTCGTACTCGTCCGGCCAGAACGACTACTACCGCTGCAGCCAGATGGGTTACGGCCTGCGTGACGAGGCCTGCTCGTTCTACAAGAACACTTCGGTGTACAGCGAAAAGTCCGGCAACCCGGACCTGAAGCCGATCACCGCCGACGTCTGGAGCGCAGGCGTGGTGTGGGCTCCGGTCAGCAACTTCTCGCTGTCGGCCGACTACTACAACTGGAAGATCAAGAACGAGGTCAAGACCCTCAGCAGCGACCAGCTGCTGCTGGCCGAGTACCAGTGCCACAACGGCCTGCCGAACAACACCTCGGCCAGCTGCGGTGACGTGACCAACTGGGTGTCCCGCGATGCCGGTGGCAACCTGACCCGCGTGTACACGCCGAAGCTCAACGTTGCCAGCCAGAACCTGGAAGCGGTGACCGTGGCGGCCAAGTACCAGCAGGATATCGGCCGCTTCGGCTCGCTGATGTTCTCCGGCAACTACACCAACATGCTGAAGCGTGAAGTGCAGCCGATGCCGGGTGCCGCCAAGCTGGATCTGCTGAGCGATCCGTACAACATGTGGTACTACGACAACTTCGCCAAGGTCCGCGGCGATCTGTCGGTGGCCTGGAACATCGCCAAGTTCACCACCACCGTGTACGCCAATTACGTCGGCAGCACCCCGAACTACCTGGCCTACACCGGCCGCAGCTACGGCTACGTCCACTCCTCCGGCGCCAAGGCCGGCAAGTGGGGTTCGTACACCACGTACAACCTGAGCATGAACTACCAGGCACAGGAAGATCTGGTCCTGTCGCTGATGGTCAACAACGTGTTCAACAAGCTGCCGGAAGGCCAGCGCTACAACTACCCGGGCAACGAATCGACCCCGTTCAATGACGGCTTCTACAGCGTCTACGGCCGCCAGATCTCGGCCCAGGTCAAGTACAACTTCTGATCCCGTCGTTTTCCGGACTTCGTGTCTGGACCAGGCCCCGCTTCGGCGGGGCCTTTTTTTTGGTTCCAGGAAGCCTTCGGTAAAGCATTGATGCAGAAGCAGCAAATGCACTACGAAAGAATGCCCTCCATATCGCCATCTTTTGAAACACTCCAAAACAATTGGCGTTAGTCATTGATATACCGCCATTTTTCAGGCAAAAGCCCGATTGACGAAATGACGATCGTGTGTTCCCTGCGTTAAGTGCGTGTTACGGTCCGGCTGAATGGAATGCAACTGAACAGATCGTTAAGCCGACACGGAAGCCGGTAGCCAAGACATCGCTCACTACGGGGATTTTCCATGTCTCGCCATCGTTCCACACTCTCGCGTCACCCACTGACGCTCGCCCTGCTCGGCACACTGCTCGCCTCCGGCACGGCCCTGGCGCAAAGCGGCAATGCACCGACCCAGCTTGACCGCGTGACGGTCACCGGTTCGCTGATTCCGCAGACCGAGATCGAGAACCACACGCCGGTCCTGACCGTGACCGCCGAGGACATCCAGACCCGCGGCTTCACCAGCGTTGCCGATGTCCTGCAGCAGTCCTCGCTGTCCACTGGCGGCCTGCAGGGTGGCCAGACCTCGGCCTCGTTCACCCAGGGCGCCGAAGCCGCCGGCATGTTCGGCCTCAGCCCGGGCTACACCAAGTACCTCATCAACGGCCGCCCGATGCTTTCGTATCCGGCGCTGTACAACGGCGGCGATACGTTCAACAACATCAGCGGCATTCCGATCGACATCGTCGAGCGCATCGAGATCCTGCCGGGCGGCCAGTCCTCACTGTATGGCTCCGATGCGATCGCTGGCGTGGTCAACATCATCCTCAAGGAACGCATGGATGGTGGCGTCCTCAACGTCCGTGGCGGCGCCTACAGCGAAGGCGGCGGCAACAGCTTCCGCTTCAGCGGCGCCCGCGGCTTCAATGGTGTCGATGACCGCTTCCACGCGCTGGTCAATGTGCAGTACGAAAAGACCAGCCCGATCTGGGGCTACCAACGCGATCTGACCAAGGTCAACAACCCCGACGGCTACAGCCCGCAGTACGTCTCCAACGATTTCCTGGTGCTACTGCCGGCGGCCAACAACGCCTACGCCATGATGGATCCGAACCTGTGCGCCAATGTGGCCGGGCAGTTCGATGGCACCACGGTGCTCGGCACCCGGCCCACCGGCCAGGCATGTGGCTCGACCTATGGCACCGGCTACAAGACCATCAAGAACGGCAAGGAAAGCGCGCAGATCTACAGCTCTGCCACCTTCGACGTGAATGACAATTTCCAGCTGTTCGGCGATGCGCTGTACAGCCTGGAAGAGGTCAAGTACGCGACGGGTTCCGGCTACACCTGGTGGGGCACCTCTTCCGGTTGGGGCCGCTTCTACGACCAGGCCAGCGGCCAGTACATGAACCTGCAGCGCGTGTTCGCCCCGGAAGACATCGGCGGCGCCGGCTACCGCGACATCATGAACACCGACCGCAACAAGGCCTATCAGGTGACGCTGGGCGGCCGCGGCACGGCCGGCAACTGGGACTACAGCCTCAGCTTCACCCGCGGCGAGTACAAGCTGACCGAGCGCAACTTCGTGCGCTGGAATGACCCGATCAACGATTACTTCGAACAGCGCGTGCTCGGCCCGGTGCTGGGAACCACCAGCACCGGCTACGACATCTACAGCCCGAACTGGGAAGCGTTCTACGCGCCGCTGCCGGCCGGTGACTTCCAGACCTTCACCGGCTACAGCTACAGCCAGAGCCGCACCTGGCAGAACCTGGCCCGTGCACAGGTCACCAATGGATCACTGTTCAAGCTGCCCGGCGGCGACGCCGGCCTGGCCGTGGTCGTTGAAGGTGGAAGCGAAGGCTGGGACTACAGCCCCGATCCGGGCCTGATGGATGGCAGCGTCTGGGGCACCACGGCGGTCTCCGGTGCTGGCCACCGCAGCAACTATGCGGTGACCGGCGAACTGCGCCTGCCCCTGCATGACATGCTGACGGTGACCGGTTCCGGTCGCTACGACGCCTTCAAGATCGGCAGCAACACCGTCGACAAGTCCACCTACAGCATCGGCATCGAGTTCCGTCCGATCGAAAGCCTGCTGTTCCGCGGCAAGTACGGTACGGCGTTCCGCGCTCCGACCCTGTCCGACGCATTCCAGGGCCGTAGCGGCTACTACGCCAACGGCTCCACCGACTACTACCGCTGCGGCCAGTTGGGCTACGACCCGGCCAACACCACCGGTTGCCCGTATGACAGCGTCTCGGTGTTCGGCACCCGCGCCGGCAATCCGGACCTGGAACCGATCACCGCCGACGTCTGGAATGCAGGTGTTGTGTGGGCACCGATCAACAACCTGTCGCTGTCGGTGGACTACTACAACTGGAAGATCAAGAACGAGGTCGATACGCTCAGCTCCGACCAGCTGCTGCTGGCTGAGTACTACTGCCGTGGCGGCCAGGCCAACAACACCTCGGCCAGCTGCCAGAACGTCAACGACTGGATCACCCGCGATGCGTCCGGCGTGCTGGACGAGATCTATACCCCGAAGATGAACGTCGCCCGCCAGAACCTGGAAGCGCTGACCGCCAGCTTCAAGTACGTGCACGACATGGGCCGCTTCGGTTCGCTTCAGTTCTCGGGCAACTACACCGACATGCTCAAGCGCGAACTGCAGCCGCAGCCGGGCGATGAGTTCCTGGACCTGCTGCGTGACCCGTACGCGATGTGGGTGTACGACTCGTACGCCAAGGTGCGCGCCGATGGTTCGGTCGGCTGGGCCAAGGACAAGTGGACCACCACCCTGTACGCCAACTACATTGGCAGGACGCCGAACTACATGGCGTACGTGGGCAATGGCTACGACTACGTCCACAGCTCCGGCTACAAGGCAGGCAAGTGGGGCTCCTACACCACTTACAACCTGAGCGTGAACTACCGTGCGTTGGACAACCTGACCCTGTCGCTGATGGTCAACAACGTGTTCAACAAGATGCCGGACAACCAGCGCTTCAGCTTCGCCGGCACCAGCGGCCAGCCGTACAACAATTACCTGTACAACGCCTACGGGCGTGCCATCTATGTGCAGGCCAAGTACGAGTTTGGCGATCACTGATCCAGGCCCTTGCCGCACCAAAGACCCCGCCCCGGCGGGGTCTTTTTTTGCGTGACGCGCGCCCGGGCATTCACGCCAAGTTGACTGGATTCACGTCTTCGTTCATCTTCAGGTCATATTGATGTGCCCGCCACAAGGACCCTGCCGACCATGGAACTGCGCTTGTCCCCCGCCCGCCTTGGCGCCGCCGCACTGGCGGCGCTGTGCATTGCCCCTGCCCTCGCAAGCCCTCTGCCAGCCGAGGATTTCGCCAAGATCCCCACCATCCAGTCGGTCACCATGAGCACCGACGGCAAGCAGCTGGTCGCGATCGTCGCCGCGCCCGGCAGCGACAACAGCGATACCGCCCTGGCCAACTGGAACCTGGATAACCTCGGCGCCGGCCCGGTCGCCATCACGCCATCCGGTGACCGGATGAAGTTCATCGCGGCAAGCGCACTGAAGGCGGGACGCAACCTCGTCATCGGGCGCCAGGAATGGACAGGCAAACTCGGCGGCTGCGGTGAAGGCAACAGTACGGGAGCCACCAAGACCTTCCTGACCAAGGCCTACCTCACCGACGCAACCCAGACCAAGTTCGACGAGGCTTTCGCCAACAACACCCGCACGCTCGGGGTCAGCCCCGAGACCCTTCGCTGCCTCGAACTTGCGGGTACCGCCTCGCTCGTCCATGGGCTGCCGCTGGATGCAGACAGGGTCATCATCAGCCAGCTCAATGAGGCCACGCTGCAGGCCAACTACTACCGCTTCAACCTGCGCACGGGCCAGACCGAACTGCTGTTCAAGGGCAGCTCCCGCACGTCACCCGGCCTGTTCCATCCCCGCACAGGTGAAGTCCTTACCCAGACCCAGGTCGAATCCGCCGGCTCCGACGATTTCGAACAACGCATTCTGATCAAGAACAGCGCCGGCCAGTTCGAAGTGCACGCCCCCCTGACCACCCGACTGAGCGAACGCTATACGGTGGAAGTCGTCGGCATAGACGATGACAGCGGCAAGCTGTACGTGCTGACCGACCAGTTCTCCGATCTGGTGCAGGCGCGACTGTACGATCCTGCCAAAAAGGAGTTCGACAAGGAGCCTCTGGCCGCCCATCCGTCCTTCTCGATCAGTTCACTGATCCTGGGTACGCGCAAGAGCAACTTCAACCAGGTCCTCGGCTTTTATATCGACGGTCCGCAGCGACAGGCCGTGTACGTGGATCCGCAGATGAAGGCCCTGCAGGAGGGCCTGCAGAAAGCCTATCCCGGCCTGAGCATCTACATCACCGGCTACAACGACGACCTTTCGCGCGTCCTGTTCACCACGGAAAGCAACCGCAACCCGAAGAGCTACTTCATCCTGGCCGATCGCAAGGATGTCGTGCCACTCGGCAATGAGCGCCCCTGGGTGGACAGCAAACAGATTGGCGAACAACGCTGGGTGACCTACACCGCACGCGATGGGCTGCAGATTCCAGCGATTCTGGATCTCCCGCCGGGCTGGAAGCAGGGCGACGGCCCGCTGCCGGCACTCGTTCATCCGCACGGCGGGCCGTGGGCGCGCGACTACACCGGCTGGGATGCATCCGGCTGGGTACCGTTCTTCACTTCGCGCGGCTACGCCGTGTTGCGCCCCCAGTACCGCGGCAGCGCCGGCCTTGGCCGCAAGCTCTGGCTGGCAGGTGACGCCGAGTGGGGGCAGAAGATGCAGGACGACAAGGATGACGGCGCCGCTTGGCTCGTCTCACAGGGCATCGCCGCCAAGGACCGTATCGCGATCTTCGGCTATTCCTACGGCGGCTTCGCGGCTGCCGCCGCAACGGTCCGGAGCCCATCGCCCTACCAGTGCGCCATCGCGGGTGCCCCGGTCACCGATCTTGGCCGGCTGGGCACCTCCTGGAGCCAGAACCGCCTGCAGCGCATTCTGCAGGGGCGCACGGTGAAGGGCATGGACCCGATGCAGAACACCGCGAAGGCCACGATTCCTCTGCTGACCTTCGTCGGCGACCGTGACGTACGCACGCCGTCCTTCCATGCGAGGAACTTCTACAACGGCGTACAGGGCAAGGTCCCAGCCCGGTTCGAGCTGATCCCCGACATGCCGCACAGCATGCCGTGGTACCCCGTGCACTTCCGGACGACATTGACGCTCATGGCCGACTACCTGAGCAAGGATTGCGGCCCCGGCGGCCTCTGATCTCTCCCCAGCATCAAGCGCCTCCCTCCAAGCCCCTGCCCGCGCGGCAGGGGCTTTTTCATGCGCAAATCCCTGAATTTTCCCTTACTAACAACAAGTTAAGGATCTTTATCATTCATGTTGCATTTACTTTACGCGACACATACACTCCATTAACCGAAGCATAACAAGTGGGGATCAAAACGAAATGCGCACCGCCAACCGCCAAACCAAGCCAAGCCGCGTCCCGTTGACTCTTGCTGTGCTGGCCTGCCTGCAGGTCGCACCGGCTCTGGCCCAGGAATCCACCCAGCAGGAAGCAAAGGCGTCAAGCACTTCCTCGTCTTCCCAGCGCGCGACGGATCTTGACAAGATTACTGTCACCGGCTCTCTGATCCGTCGTGCGGACTATGAGACCACCTCGCCGGTGTTCACGATCAATGCCGAAACCAACGCGAAGCAGGGCCAGGTCAACGTGGCCGAGTTCCTGCAGAAGTCGGCCATCGGTTCGGCCGAAACCCAGATCACCCACCAGTTCGGCGGCTTCGTCGTGGACGGCGGTACTGGCGTGCAGACGGTTTCGCTGCGTGGCCTGGGCGCCAACCGCACCCTGGTGCTGCTCGATGGCCAGCGCCCCGGCCCAGCCGGTACCCGTGGCGCCGTCGGCGCCTTCGACCTGAACGTCATTCCCACCGCCATCCTGCAGCGTGCCGAGATCGTGAAGGACGGTTCGTCCTCGATCTATGGTTCCGACGCCGTGGCCGGTGTGGTCAACCTGATCACCAAGAAGAACATCGAGCGCCCGGAGCTGACCGTTACCGGCCGCGTGCCGACCGAAGGCGGCGGTGAAGTGTTCGCTGCCTCACTGGCCAACGGCTGGAACTTCGAGAAAGGCAGCATCGTGGCTGCGGCAGAGTGGTACAAGCACTACGAACTGAACCGCAACGACCGTGACTACCTGAACTGCAGCAATGATCTGGTCAAGGATGCCGATGGCAACCGCATCGACCGTCAGGACCGCTCAATCACTGCCGGCACCAACCTGGCAAACTGCAACAACCTGCTGCATAACGTTGTCGACGTAGGTGCCATCCGCTATGTCCCTTCACCGGAAGGCAACACCATCGGCCCACTCCCCGGCTATCGCCCGCGTACCACCCGTACCTACGCAGGCGGCGGCCAGGCCTACTATGATGAGCCGCTGAACTTCGCACGCTTTGGTGAAGAGCAGATCATCAACCAGCAGGAGCGCAAAAGCGTCTTCGTAGCCACCGATTTCGCCTTCGACTCCGTCAACTGGAAGACCCAGTGGCTGTTCAACCGACGCGAGACCGAATCCTTCCGCTGGCGCCAGTTCTTCCCGCGGATCCAGGCACCGGCAGGTTCGGGCTTCACCGGCGTCATCCGTCCGATCATGCCGTTCAAGTCGCAGCAGGACGTCACGGTCGACTACTTCTACGGCGCGACCAAGCTCGATGGTCTGTTCAAGGGCACTGACACTTGGGCATGGGAAGTCAATGCCAACTTCAGCCACTCCAAGGGCAAGTACGGCAACTTCGGCATCCAGGCCTCCAAGACCGGCGACGTTGACTACACTGACAACGCGCCGACACTGAACTACCTCGATCCGGGCTATCTGAGCGGGGCCAAAGTCGATGAACTCAGCAATCTGCTGGGACAGTGGGATTGGGGTAAGACGATCTACAAGCAGGCCACGATCAATGCCGTCGTCAGCGGCGACCTGTTCGAGCTGCCGGCAGGTGCTGTGGGCGTAGCTGCGGGCTTGGAGTACCGCTACTACTCGATCGATGACCAGCCGGGTGAACTGTCAAAGGCACAGGACCTTTGGGGCTCGAGCTCGGCCAATGTCACGAAGGGCGACGACAGGGTCAAGGAAGCATTTGTTGAATTCGATGTTCCGCTGCTGAAGGGCCTGCCCGCGATTGAGTCGCTGAGCCTGAACGCGTCCGGCCGCGCATTCCAGTACGACTCGGTGGATGGCACCGACGAGGTCTGGAAGGTGGGCCTCAACTGGCAGGTCATTCCGTCGCTGCGCCTGCGCGGCTCGATCGGCACCTCCTACCGTGCTCCGGGCCTGTATGAGCTGTATCTGGGCAACCAGACCGGTTTCCTGGGACAGACCGGCATCGACCCCTGCATCCGCTGGGGTGAGAGCTCCAACACCAACTACCAGCGCAACTGTGCCGCGGCAGGCATTCCTGCCGACTACGCAGGTGCCGGCAGCAGTGCAACTGTATATTCGGGCGGCGGTGCAGGCCAGCTGATTCCGGAGACCTCCCGTGCCAAGACCGCAGGTATCGTGTTCACCCCCACTTTTGCCAATCTGAGTGTGGCAATCGATTACTTCGATTATCAGGTGAAGAACGAGATCGGCCAGATCACCACGGCGGACATCGTCAAGGGTTGCTATGGTGCTGCGGTGTATCCGAACGCCTTCTGCGGCCTGCTGGTCCGCAACCCCGGCACCGGCGATGAGGCTTGGAACATCACTGATGTGTACAACCAGTACGTCAACATCAACAAGCAGCGCACCCGCGGCTACGATCTGACTGCGAACTTCGACCACGACTTCTCGTTCGGCAAGTTCTCTGCCGAAACCCAGGTCACTTACACCATCGAGGATACCCAGCAGGTCTTCTCCAGCGCTGAAGAAAGTGGCCTTTCGTCCAATGAGCTTCTCGGTGACATCGGGCGTCCGAAGGTTGTGGGCAACTTGGCACTCAGCCTGACCCGTGGAGACTGGACCTTCAACTGGCTGACCACCTACATCCACAAGACCAAGGACATCGACCTGGATCCGGTCTTCATCTACCAGGGCCGTCCGAACTCCTACCGTGACATCGTGGTCGATTCGCGTACTTACCACACCGCATCGGTCAGCTACTCGCAGGCCGACTGGGAAATCCTGGTGGGTGTCAGCAACATCTTCAACAAGACTCCGCCGCTGATCTCCACCGGCGTCAGCGATGCCCGCTACGGCAACATTGCGGCATTCGCGACCCAGTACGACCTGTACGGCCGCACCCCGTTCGTGCGTCTGAAGTACAAGTTCTGATCCACGGCTGATCGCAGTTCCCCGACAGACCCGGCTTTTGCCGGGTCTGTCTTTTCCGGGCCACGAAGCGGCCCCCTTGCGCCCGGCCATGACCTTCGACACCCTTGCAGGGCAGGCCGGCGGCGTATTGTTCGGCCCACGGCCGTCCCCGCGGCCCTTCCCTGACTCACTCGGCCTGGAGGCCATCAAAGTGACCCGTACTCCCAAGATCGTGCTGCTGACCCTGGCCGTTTCGGCCGCGCTGGTCGGCTGCGGCAAGAACGAAACCCCGGCCAAGGATGCCACCGCCTCCACGCCGGCCGCGGCCGAAGCCACCAACTACACGCTGGACGAGAGCAAGCTGCCGGCCTACAACGCCTTCCAGCCCAGCGATCTGGATGCCAGCAAGGACGCCTGTGGCGCCTTCGGCGACTACGTCAACAGCAAGTGGCTGGCCGCCAATGAAATTCCGGGCGACCGCACCAGCTGGGGCGCGTTCACCATCCTCGACGAGCGTTCGGTGGCCGTGCAGCACCAGCTGGCTGAACAGGTCGCGCAGGTCAAGAACCCAAACCATATCGAGAAGATCGTCGGCGACCTGTGGGCCACCGGCATGGACGAAGCCAAGATCAATGCCCAGGGCATCGAGCCGCTGAAGGCCGACCTCACCGCGATCGACGGCCTGCAGGACAAGGCGGCCATCGCCGACTACCTGCGCAGCAGCGCGGCCAAGGGTGACAATGTCCTGTTCGGCTTCGGCGCCGAAGCCGACTTCAAGAACTCGGCCGTCAACCTGGCCTACGCCAGCCAGGGCGGCCTGGGCCTGCCGGACAGCACCTACTACACCGATGCCAAGAACGCCGACAAGCTGAAGGCCTACCAGGCGCACGTCGCCAAGGTGCTGGAGCTGTCCGGCGTCGCCGCTGCCGACGCTGTCAAGCAGGCCGAGGACGTGGTCAAGTTCGAGACCCGCCTGGCCAAGGCCTCCAAGTCGCGCGTGGAGCTGTCGCGCAACGTCGAGCTGTACTACAACCCGGTCACCCTGGCCGACGCTGACAAGCTGACCCCGAACTTCAGCTGGACCGAGTTCTTCAAGTCGCAGGGCGTAGCCGCGCCGGAGAAGTTCTCGCTGGCCATGCCGGCCTTCCATGAGGAAGTGAGCAAGGCGCTGGGCGATACCGATCCGTCGGTGTGGCGCGCCTACCTGCGCTTCCACACCGTGGACAGCGCCTCGCCCTACCTGGCCGATGCCTTCGTGCAGGAGAACTACGAGTTCTACGGCAAGACCCTCAACGGCCAGAAGGAACAGAAGCCGCGCTGGAAGCGCGTGCTGGGCACCATCGAGAACGACGCCGGTGAAGCCTTCGGCCAGCTGTACGTGAAGGTTGCCTTCTCGCCGGAAGCCAAGGCGAAGATGGAAGAGCTGGTGAAGAACCTGGCCGCCTCGCTGAAGGAACGCATCCAGGGCCTGAGCTGGATGAGCGATGAAACCAAGGCCAAGGCCATCGCCAAGTGGGAAACCTTCACTCCGAAGATCGGTTACCCGGACAAGTGGCGTGACTGGGCGGGCCTGCAGACCCAGCGCGACAGCTACCTGGGCAATGTGCGCGCGGCCAGTGAGTTCAATTACAAGTTCAACCTGTCCAAGATCGGCAAGCCGGTGGACAAGACCGAGTGGGGCATGACCCCGCAGACGGTCAACGCCTACTACAACCCGCTGCAGAACGAGATCGTGTTCCCGGCCGCCATCCTGCAGCCGCCGTTCTTCGATCCGAAGGCCGACGACGCACTGAACTATGGCGGCATCGGTGCGGTGATCGGCCACGAAATGACCCACGGTTACGACGACCAGGGTGCACGCTTCGGGCCGACCGGCAACATGGAAGACTGGTGGACCGCCGCTGACAAGAAGAACTTCGAAGGCCTGACCGGCAAGCTGGTCAAGCAGTTCGACCAGTACAAGGTCGACGGCCAGTCCGTGAACGGTCACCTGACCCTGGGCGAGAACATCGCCGACCTAGGCGGCCTGGCTACCGCCTACGACGCCCTGCAGAAGGCCTCCGCCGGCAAGGAAGATGCAAAGGTCGATGGCTTCACCCGCGACCAGCGCTTCTTCTTCAACTGGGCCACCGTGTGGCGCACCAAGTACACCCCGGAAAACGCCAAGGTCCGCCTGGCCACCGACCCGCACGCGCCGGCGCAGTTCCGCGCCATGGGTGCGCCGTCGAACCTGCCGACCTTTGCCGCGGCCTTCCAGTGCAAGGCCGGTTCGCCGATGGCCCGCGCCGGCGAGCAACAGGTGGTGATCTGGTAAGCCCTGGCTGATGCCAAGGTAGACCTGCAGAGGCCCGGGAATTCCCGGGCCTTTGTTTTTTGCGGCGCCCGTCATCCACGCATGGCGTGGATCTGCTGCGCCTGTGCAGGCCCACGCCGTTGGTAGATGCCGACCTTGGTCGACGCACGGCACGGCGGAGCCACCGTGATGCGTGCATGCGGTGTCGATGCCACACACCCGGTAGCGCCGGGCCATGCCCGGCGGATGCGCCGTGATGCGTGCATGCCGCGCCCATGCGCGGCTTGCTATAGTGCGCGCGCCCTCAATCCATCACGGATTCGTTCCACATGCCCAATTTCCGTCCGCTTGCCATCGCCCTGGGCATCAGCCTGGCGACTCTGGTCCCGACCCACGATGCGTTCGCCGCCAAGAAAAAGGCCGCGCGTGCCCCGGCTGTCAGTGCCCAGTGCAGCGACTTCTACGACGCCACCAATGCAGGCTGGCTGAAGGCCAACCCGGTGCCGCAGACCGGCGCCACCACCGCGCTGGGCCAGCTGGTCGACCGCAGCCGCCAGCAGCAGCGTGAACTGCTCGACGCAGCGATGAAGGCGCCGCAGGGCAACGTGCAGAAGCTGCTGGGTGACTTCTGGGCCAGTGGCCTGGACGAAGCGGCCGTGGAAGCAGACGGCTCCAACCCGATCGCCCCGCTGCTGACCCGCATCAACGCCATCAAGAAGGCCAAGGATGTGCCGGCCTCGATCGCCGCACTGCACCAGGTCGGCATCCCGGTGGCATTCAACTTCGGCCCCGACGTCGATCTGAAAGCACTGGACCGTCACATCGGCTACTTCATGCAGGGCGGCATGGGCCTGCCGGATCCGGCGTTCTATACCCGTACCGACGCCGACACCGTGGCGCTGATGGGCCGCTACCGCAACTACGTCAAGCAGATCCTGGCACTGACCGGCACCCCGGCGGCCAAGCTGGATGCCGAGTCGCAGGCGGTGATCGCGCTGGAAACCGAGCTGGCACGCAATGCGCAGTCGCTGGCCGGCATCAACAACCCGTTCAACAACTACGCGCCGATCTCCACCAAGGAGCTCAACAGCCGCTACCGCAACCTGCAGCTGGATGCCTTCCTGAAAGCACAGGGCGTGGATGACGACTTGGTCTCGCTGGCCGACCCGAGCCTGTTCAAGCAGCTCGACGGCATGGTCACCAAGCTCAAGCCGGACCAGTGGAAGGCCTACCTGCGCTGGCGCGTGGGCGACTCGATGGCACCGTACCTGTCCAAGGCCTACCGCGATGCCGAGTTCGAATTCCGCGGCCGCGTGCTGCGTGGCGAAACCCTGCCGCCGCAGCGCTGGGAAGACGTGCTGGAGGCGATCAACGTAGCCGCTGGCCCGATGGTCGGTCGCGAATACGCCGCCCGTTACCTGTCCGCCGAAGATCGTCGCCAGGCGGCGTGGATCGTCGACAAGGTGCGCGAAGTGCAGATCGAAGCGGTCAAGAACAGCAGCTGGATGAGCACCGAAGCCAAGGCCGAAGCGCAGGCCAAGCTGGCTGCGCTGAAGATCGAGATCGGCACCCCGCTGCGCGACCTCGACTACAGCGTGCAGCCGATGGGCCGCGGTTCGTTCGGTGGCAACATGCTGATTGCTTCGACCTGGCGCCATCGCGAGGAAATGAAGCGCATCGGCAAGGGCAACGCCGACCGTCGCTGGGACGTGCTGCCGCAGCAGCCTTCGCTGGCCTACGATCTGGCCCAGAACCGCCTGATCGTCACCGCCGCGATCCTGCAGGGCCCGGTGTTCAACGCCAAGGCCGACGCTGCCGACAAGTTCGGCAGCTTCGGTGGCCTGGTCGGCCATGAGCTGACCCGCGCGATCGATGCCAAGGGCGCGCTGGTCGACGCCAAGGGCGAGCTGCGCAGCTGGTGGACCCCGGCCGACAAGACCGCCTGGGCCCTGCTCGGTAACCGCGTAGCCGCGCAGTACAGCGCCTACGACTTCCCGGGCGTGAAGGGTGCCAAGGTCAACGGCACGCTCACCCAGGAAGAGAACCTGGCCGACATCGCCGGTCTGGAACTGGCCTGGGCGGCGTATGTCGCGCAGGAGCCGAAGGCCAAGCAGGCCCAGCAGCAGGGCTTCTTCCGCGCTTGGTCTGCGCTGTGGGCGCAGCAGCTGGCGCCGAACGAGGCCGTACGTCGCCTGACCGCCGACATCCGTGCACCGGGCCTGTGGCGCAGCAACGGCACGCTGGCCAACCTGCCGGCCTTCGGCGCCACCTTCAGCTGCAAGGCCGGCCAGCCGATGCAGCGCAGTGAAGCCGAGCAGATCAAGGTCTGGCGCTGATCCAGCTGCCACACGGGTAACGCAGAGGGCGCCTTCGGGCGCCCTCCTTTTTTGCAGGTGCAGCACGATCCCGGATTAACACCGCGCATGCTATCGCTGCGGCTTCGTCCAACGTGGAGCCCCGACATGGCACACAAGAACACGATCTGTGTCTGGTATGACAACGGCGCACTCGAGGCCGCCACCTTCTACGCCAGCATCCTGCCCGACAGCGCGGTGACCGCCGTGCATCACGCCCCCGGTGACTATCCGGACGGCAAGGAAGGCAACGTACTGACCGTTGAATTCACGGTCTGCGGCATCCCCTGCGTCGGCCTCAACGGTGGCACCGCGTTCAAGCACAGCGAAGCGTTTTCCTTCCAGATCCAGACCGAGGACCAGGCCGAGACCGACCGCCTGTGGAATGCGATCGTCGGCAACGGTGGCCAGGAGAGCCAATGCGGCTGGTGCAAGGACCGCTGGGGCATCTCCTGGCAGATCAGCCCACGCATGCTGATCGAAGCGGTGACCAGCAAGGACAAGGCATTGGCCAAGCGCGCCTTCAACGCGATGATGCCGATGAAGAAGATCGACATCGCCACCATCGAAGCAGCGATCAAAAAAGGGGACGGAGGGGTTTAAGTCGTTTTTTCCCCATTGCCGGTGACCCCATGCGAATTGCGACTTAATCCCCTCCGTCCCCTTTTCCCGAGGTGCAGATGACCTGGGATGCGATCATCGTTGGCGGTGGCCACAACGGCCTGGTCTGCGCGGCCTATCTGGCACGTGCCGGAAAGAAGGTGCTGGTGCTGGAACGTCGCGGCGTTCTTGGCGGCGCTGCAGTCACCGAGGAATTCCATCCCGGCTTCCGCAATTCAGTCGCCTCGTACACGGTCTCGCTGCTGCAGCCGAAGGTGATCGACGACCTGCAGCTGCATGCGCATGGGCTGCGCATCGTCGCGCGTCCGGCCAACAACTTCCTGCCATTGCCCGACGACCGCTATCTGTTGTCGGCACCTGGCCGCACTCAGGCCGAGGTGGCCAAGTTCTCCGAGCGGGATGCGCAGCGCTTGCCCGCGTACGAGGCACGCCTGGAAATCTTCGCCGACGTACTGCGCGCATGGGCCCTGCGCGCGCCGCCCGACCTGGGCGTAGCAGGCGGTTGGCGTGCGCTGCCCGCACTGTGGCAGATGGGGAAGCTCGGCCGCGAACTGGCGGCACTGGATGCGCCGCTGCGGCAGGAGCTTCTGGACCTGTTCACGCTGTCGGCGACGGAATACCTGGACCGCTGGTTCGAGAGCGCGCCGATCAAGGCGCTGTTCGGCTTCGATGGCATCGTCGGCAACTACGCAAGCCCGTATACAGCGGGCAGTGCCTACGTACTGCTGCACCACGTATTCGGCCAGTGCAATGGCGTAAAAGGTGCGTGGGGCCACGCGATCGGCGGCATGGGCGCGATCAGCCAGGCCATCGCCAGTGCGGCGCGCGAGGCCGGGGCCGAACTGCGCGTGGATGCCGGTGTGCAACAGGTACTGACCGAACAAGGCCGCGCCGTGGGGGTGGAACTGGTCAACGGCGAAACCCTGCGTGCACGCGCGGTGGTGGCCAACGTCAATCCGAAGCTGCTGTACGAACAGCTGCTGGAGCCGACGCAGGTACCCGCTGCCACACGCGAACGCATGACGAACTGGCGCTGCGGTTCCGGCACCTTCCGGATGAACGTGGCGCTGTCGCGGTTACCGGACTTCCGTGCCCTGCCCGGCCCCGGCGATCACCTCAGCGCCGGCATCATCATGGCCCCCAGCCTGGACTACATGGACCGCGCCTGGCTGGATGCGCGCCGCGAAGGCTGGTCGCGCGAACCGATCGTAGAGATGCTGATTCCGAGCACGCTGGATGATTCACTGGCGCCGCGCGGGCAGCATGTGGCCAGCCTGTTCTGCCAGCACGTGGCGCCGGTACTGCCCGACGGGCGCAACTGGGATGATCACCGCGAGACTGTGGCGGACCTGATGATTGCCACCGTCGAACGGTATGCGCCCGGCTTTGCCGGCAGCGTGCTCGGTCGGCAGGTGCTGTCGCCGCTGGATCTGGAACGCACCTTCGGCCTGGTCGGTGGCGACATTTTCCACGGTGCGCTCAGTGCCAACCAGTTGTTCTCGGCACGGCCGATGGTCGGCCAAGCCGGCTATCGCGGTGCCCTGCCCGGCCTGTACCTGTGCGGTGCGGGCACCCATCCCGGTGGTGGCGTCACCGGTGCGCCCGGGCACAATGCCGCGCAGGTGGTGCTGCAGGATGGGTAGAGGTGTGCCGACCAACGGTCGGCACCTACCGCGTCAAATGATCCCATTCAAAGCGTGCCAACCTAGGTTGGCACCTACAGCGTCAAATGATCCTTCGGATCATTTGACGCTGCGCAGATGGTTGGGGCGCTTCGGCGGGCCAGGCGGGCGGCGCTTGTTGAACGGCGGCTGCCCGCGCCAGTAGCGGATCAGCAACCAGCCGAACAGCATGCCACCGAGGTGCGCGAAGTGGGCCACGCCGGGCTGCCAGCCGGTCATGCCCAGCACCAGCTCGCCCACACCGAACAGGATCACGAAGGTCCGTGCCTTCATCGGGATCGGCGGGAACAGCAGCATCACCCGCTGGTTGGGGAACAGCATGCCGTAGGCCAGCAGCAGGCCGAACACGCCACCGGAAGCACCCAGCACCGTGGCCGGGTTTTCCAGCAGCGTACCCACCAGCAGCTGGCAGACACCTGCACCGGCCACGCACACCAGGTAATAGAGCAGGAAGCGCTTCTCGCCCCAGGTCTGCTCCAGCGGCGCGCCGAACATGAAGACCGCCAGCATGTTGAAGAACAGATGGCCGAAGCTGCCATGCAGGAAGCCATAGGTCAGCAGCTGCCACGGCTGGAAATTGCCGCCCGGCGAGAACGCATCGAAGCCCTGCTGCAACGGCTGCAGCATGAACGGCTCGAAGGTCTGCATGCCGAGCAGGAACGGCTGCTGCAGCAGGAACAGGATCGCGTTGGCGATCAGCAGGGCCTTGGTGACGGTTGGCAGTCGCGGGAACATGGGAGCACCGGCATGGAACGGCCTCCATCATAGCCGCAGCACCGTGTCTTGTTGGCGACCGGCAGGAGTAGCCTGTTCAGTCGCCAGCGGTGCTCAGCCCGGGCCCCACACGGCCGCATCCAGCGCTGCCGCCGGATCGGTCGCTGGCATCCGCACCCGGCCATTCTCGACCACCACGCCCTCGGCACGCAGCCGCTGCGACTGCTCGCGCCAGCCGGCCGACCCTTCTTCCATGGCGATGCGCCCATCCGAGCGCAGCACGCGGTGCCAGGGCAGGTCCGGGTCATCGTTCTGGCCGAGGATGCGCGCGGTCAGGCGCGCACGCCCGGGCAGGCCCGCGCGCAGCGCCACCTGCCCATAGCCCATCACCTGCCCCGCCGGGATCGCGCGGATCACCGCCAGGATGCGCGCGCGCGCCTGCTCAGGCGTCAGCGCCGCAGGCGGGTTACCAGCAGAACGCCGATCAGCACCAGCACGGTGCCGGCGATCTGCGCCGGCCCCATCGGTTCGTCGAGCAGCCATAGGCTCATCACGATGGTGGAAACAGGGCCCAGCATACCGACCTGCGCGGCCAGCGACGAACCCACGCGCTGCACCGCCAGCATGATCGCCAGCACTGGCAGCACCGTGCACACGGTGGCATTGACCAGCGACAACCACTGCACCGCCGCAGGCGCCTGCCACAACAGCGGCAGCGGATGGGTCACCGCGAAATGCAGCAGCACCAGCACGCTGGCCACGCAGCTGGCGTAAGCGGTCAGCCGCACCGCTCCGATACGCGCGACCACCTGCCCGCTGCCGAACAGGTACAGCGCATAGCTGAGCGCACTGCCCAGCACCAGCAGGCTGCCAACGATGATCTGCCCACCCTCGCGCTGCAGGTCATGGCCGAACGCCAGCAGCACGCCCAGATAACTCAGCACCAGCGCGCCGATCTGCCATCGGCCCGGCCGCTGGCGCGCCAGCAGCACGTTGATCAGCAGCACCAGGGTCGGGTTCAAGTACAGGATCAGCCGTTCCAGCGTCACGCTGATGTACTGCAGGCCCTGGAAGTCGAGCAGGCTGGACAGGTAGTAGCCGGTGAAACCCAGCCACAGCACGCGGGCACGGTCGGCCCAGGACAGTGGTTCGGCCCGACGCGCGGCCCACAGCGCCATCAGTACGAACAGCGGCAGCGCCATCAGCATGCGCAGGGCAAGCAGCGTGGTGGCATCCACGCCGTGACGCAGGCCGAGCTTGACAATGATCGCCTTGCCGGAAGCAGCGATGGCGCCGATCGCGGCCAGGCCGATACCCCCCAGCGCAATGCGTGGGGAGGCGGTGGCGATACGGGAAGCGGGATTGGACATCAGGACGACGGCGGGCCGCTCGGAGCGGCCCGGGAAAGCGTGGGGGCGCCCATTGTCGCACGGGGGCGTCCGGTGCCCGCCTTGTAGAGTCGAGCCATGCTCGACTGTCTTTCCACCGCAGTCGAGCATGGCTCGACTCTACAAAGAGCGACGGCCGAGCATGGGCTCGGCTCTGCAGCAACCGCAGGTCAGCGCATCAGCACCACTTCCTCAGCCGAGGTCGGGTGGATCGCCACGGTGTCATCGAACTGGGCCTTGGTCGCGCCCATCTTCACCGCCACCGCGAAACCCTGCAGGATCTCGTCGGCCGCTTCGCCCAGCAGGTGGATACCCACCACGCGTTCTTCCGGGCCGGCGCAGACCATCTTGAACAGGCTGCGCTGTGTACCGTTGGCCAGCGCCTGCAGCATCGGTCGGAAACGGCTGTGGTAAACGCTCACCTGGTCGAAACGCGCGCGCGCTTCTTCCTCGCTCATGCCCACCGCACCCAGCGGCGGGTGCGAGAACACCACGCTGGCCACATTCTCGTAATCCATCTTCGACTGCGGGCGGCCACCGAACAGGCGATCCATCAGGCGCCGCGACGCCGCCACCGCCACCGGAGTCAGGCCGACTTTGCCGGCGATGTCACCCACCGCGTGCACGCTCGGCACGCTGGTGGTCTGCCATTCGTCCACCTGCACCTGCTGATGTTCGCCAATGCCGATGCCGAGCGCTTCCAGGCCCAGATCACGACTGTTGCCGCGGCGGCCGGTGGCGAAGAACACCGCGTCGAACACGCTGTCGAGCGGGCCGTCATGGCCGAACGCACGTACGCGTTCACCATCGCGCTGCAGTTCGCGCAGGCGATAGCCGAAATGGATGCGCACGCCCTGCTGCTTCAGGTTCTCGGCCAGCTGATCAGTCAGCTCGTAGTCGAAGCGATCCAGCAGCCGTTGGCCACGCACCAGCAGGCTCACCTTGCTGCCCAGTGCCTGCAGCAGGCCGGCCAGCTCCACCGCGATGTAGCCACCGCCGATGATCGCCACCTCGGCCGGCGCCGCACGCAGGTCGAAGAAATCATCGGAGACCAGGCCCAGTTCCGCGCCGGGGATATCTGGACGCAGCGGGTGCGCGCCGGTGGCGATCAGGATGTGCTCCGCGCTGTAACGCACGCCATCACTGCAGGCCACGGTATGCGCATCGAGCAGATGGCCGCGCGCCGGAATGCGCACCACGCCGGTCTCATCCAGGCGTTTGTGGTAGCTGGTGTGGATGTTGCTGATATAGGCCTGGCGGTGGATCACCAGTTCCTTCCACGACAGCGCCGGGCGCGCCTCGACATCGAAGCCCATCGCGCTGGCCAGACCGATGCGCTCGTGCAGGTCGGCCGCCAGCCACATCGCCTTCTTCGGCACGCAGCCAACATTGACGCAGGTCCCGCCCAGCTCACCGGGCTCCAGCATGGCCACGCGCTTGCCGTGCTGCGCGGCGCGGATCGCACCGGCCAGGCCGGCGGAGCCGCCGCCAAGGACGATCAGGTCGTAATCAAAGGATGCAGTGCTCATCGGAATCGCTCGGGTCGGTAAGGGGCAGGATCGATCGCTGGCGTGCGGCCGCAGACGAGATCGGCGATCAGCTGGCCGGTGCCGGCGCTCATGCTGATGCCGAGCATGCCATGCCCCGCTGCAAGCCAGACGTGAGGATGCGCAGGCGCGCGGCCGATCAACGGCACGTCGTCCACGCTCATGGGGCGCCACCCGCACCACTGCTCCTGCAGCTGCGCACCGCGTGGCGCGCGCAGGTAGTGGTCGGCGGCCTGCTGCAGGGCCTGCAGGCGGGCCGTGCGCAGCTGCGGTTCGGCACCGGCGAATTCCATGGTGCCGCCCAGTCGCAACGCTTCGCGCCAAGCAATCACGAACACGGAATGGTCCTTCAGCACCACCGGGCGCTGCGGCACCTGCACCGGTCGCGACCAGGTCAGCGAATAGCCCTTGCCGGGCTGGATCGGCACGCGCAGATCCAGTTGCTGTGCCCAGTGCGGCGACCACGGCCCGGTGGCCAGCACCAGCTCGCGTGCGTGCAGCGTGCGTTCGCCGACGTGCACGCACACACCCTGCGCGTCGGCGCTGAAATCCTGCACGTCCGAGTGCTCTTCAATCACCACGCCCTGTGCGCGCAGCACGCGCGCCAGTTCGGCGGTGTAGCGGTCCGGACGCAGCTGCGCATCGCCGGGGAAGTGGATCGCGCCGGCAATGCGATCATGGAAAGCTGGATTGTCGCGCGCATAGTCGGCGCCATCGATGCGCGCCGTGGCGATGCCCTGCGCGTTCAGTGCCTCACACTCAGCGGCGTGGTGATCGAAATTGCGGGCATCGCCAAACACGTAGTCCAGACCGCGGATATCGAATTCGCAGTCCAGCGCATGCACCTGCACCCACTGTGCCAGGCGCAGCCGGGAATCATTCAGCAGCGCAGCGCGGGCGCGCGTGGCCTGCAGCCAGTCGCGGGCATTGCAGCGTGCGCTGAACTGCAGCAGCCAGCGCCACAATGCAGGGTCCAGTCGCGTACGCACGTACAACGGCGCACGCGGATCGAGCATCCAGCGCAGCGCGCGCAACGGTACGCCAGGCGCTGGCAGCGGCGGCGCGTGGCTGGGGGTGATGGTGCCGCAGTTGCCATGCGAGGTCGCGCCGCCGACACGCCCACGGTCGATCACGCGTACCTGCCGGCCCTGTGCGCGCAGCGCGAGCGCGACGGCCAGTCCAATGGCACCGGCGCCGACCACGATCACATCCTCGCGCGCGCCCTGCATCGATCAGCCCTGCCCGGCCCCGCGCCGCATCGGCGGCCACTGCCGGTAGGTCATCGCACGCCACAGCCATTCCATCGGCCCGAAACGGAAGCGGCGCAACCACGCGTGCGAAATGCCCACCTGCACAGCGAACAGCAGTAGTGCGAACAGCAGCTGCACGCTGCGCGGCATCACCTCGAACCATCCCAGTCCGTAGTGATAGAAAAGCAGCGTGCAGACCAGCGACTGCGCCAGGTAATGTGTCAGCGCCATGCGCCCCACCGGCGCCAGCCAGGCCAGCCGCGTGCGCCAGTGCACGATCCACGCCAGATAGCCCAGGCACATCGGCAGGCCGCCTATGGTCACCAGGCCCATCGCCGCCGTCACTGGAAGGTTGTAGGCGCCCGGTGCCAGGTAGGGTTTCCAGGCGACGCCGATCAACGTGACCAGCAGGCCCAGCGGCAACGCGATCCAGCGCAGCGACGCGTACAGCCGCGGGAAGCGCTCCGGCGCCGCCAGCGCGCCACTGCCGGCGAACCAGCTGCCGATCAGGAACATGCCCAGCACTTCCGGGCCGGTGATCAGCAGCGCCCCCATCGACGTACCGAACTCATTCAGGCGCTGCACATTGGCCTGCGCCCAGCTGCCCTGCCCGTACACCTGCCGCTGCAGCTCAATGCTCCGCTGCGCCTCAGCAAGCATGCCCTGCACATCTTCGGCCGAAGCCATCGACACCATCGCGCCGACCAGCAGCATCATCGCCACACCGCCGAGGTAGACCATCAGCCCCATCCACGGCAGCCAGCTGCGTGGCGCCTCGCGGCACGCCAGCAGCGGCAACGAGATCAGTGCATACATCACCAGAATGTCGCCGGACCAGACCAGCAGTGCATGGCACAGACCGATCAGCAGCAAGCCAGCGCTGCGGCGCAGGTAGAACGGGGTGAAGTCGCGCCCGGCGGCCTCAGCGCGCTGCGCCATCACCGCGAAGCCGGCACCGAACAGCAACGAGAACAGGGTGAAGAACTTGCCCTGCACGAACACGTAGACAAAGGCATCGGCCCAGTAGTCGATGCCCTGCCAATGCACGTCGATGCCGGTGAACGCCAGATCCAGCGGCCCGCTGAAGGCCTCGATGTTCATCAGCAGGATGCCCAGCAGCGCAGCACCGCGCAGCACGTCAAGCACGGCGATGCGTTCGCCGGAAGCCACCGGCTGCAGGGAAGGAGAAGCGGCGTTCACAGGGCGTCCGTCGGGCAGGTCCGCCATTATGCCGCCGGCCTGCGCGCCATGGATGGCCGCGCCGTGTTCCACAAACGCAACGGCCCGCCGAAGCGGGCCGTTGCTGCCATCACGATCGCGCTGCGATCAGTGCTGGTGACCGCCGTCGCCGTGGACGTGGCCGTGGTCGATTTCTTCCTTGCCGGCTTCGCGTACATCGACGATCTCCACGTCGAAGTGCAGGTCCTTGCCGGCCATCGGATGGTTCAGGTCGACGTCGACGACGCTCATGCCGACCTTCTGCACGGTCACCGCACGCGGGCCGAAGTTGGTCTGCAGCACGACCTGCTGGCCCGGAGCCAGCTTGGTGTTGCCGAAGTGCTTCTTCGGCACGCGCTGGGACAGGCCCTCACGGCGCTCGCCGTAGGCATCGGCAGCGTTGACGTCGACGCTGAAGGTCGCGCCGGCTTCCTTGTCCATCATGGCGTTTTCCAGGCCCGGGATGATGTTGCCGTGGCCGATCAGGATCGCCAGCGGCTCGCCGCGGTCCTTGGACGATTCGATCGGCTCCTGGCCGACTTCGGAAACGGTGTAGTGGAAGCGGACAACGCGGTCTTTTTCGATCTTCATGCGCAACTCTGTCTGGATCTGCCGGAGGCAGGCGGGTTGGGGCGGGTTGTCGCCCGGCGGGGACGCCGCCATCATGACGGCCAATCCTAAGGTGGCGCATTATCCGGAGATCATGCACATCACGCCAGTTTCGTCCGGCCTGCGCCGGCTCCTCGCCCCGGCCCTGCTGCTGGCCCTGCCCGTGCTGATGACCGCCTGCGGCGGCGGCAAGGCCACCCGACCCGCGCCGCCCCCGCCGACCGCGAACTGGCCGAAGACCGTGCCGGACAATCCCGAGGCGGCAAACTCGGTGCTGATGCGCGCCATCAGCCTGGTCGGCACCCCCTATCGCTATGGCGGCAATACCCCCGACTCCGGCTTCGACTGCAGCGGCCTGGTGGCCTACGTCTACCGCGAGATGCTGGACCTGAAACTGCCGCGCACCTCGCGCGACCTGGCGGCGGTACAGGGCCCGAAGATCGACCCGCAGCGCCTGGCCACCGGCGACCTGGTGTTCTTCGGCAGCCGCGGCAGCGTCACCCATGTCGGCATTTATGTGGGTGAAGGGCGCTTCGTGCACGCGCCGAGCACCGGTGGCACGGTCCGGCTGGACTCGCTCAGCGGTCCGTACTGGAAGGACCACTACACCGGGGCGAAACGCGTCCTTCGCTAAGATGAACAGGCGATATGTTCAAAATTGTGACGCACATCACCATGCAACTAACGATTTACTAACGGAATTTTTAACTTATTGCCGCTTTTACAGGGCATGATGCCCCATCGTTTTTTTCCTGTGACCGACGCGTGACGACTGACGACCTGAAAAGCGAAGGCCAGACTTCCGTATCTTCACGTAGTGCCCGCCCGCTGTTGCTTGGCCTGGCACTGTGTCTGACCAGCCTTCCGGCCTGGTCGCAGACTGCTCCGAACCGTTCCGATGTGACCCCGGCCCCGGTGGCCGAGAGCACCGCCCGACCGGCCGCCAAGGCCGAGGCTGCCGCTCCGCAGCGCAGCCGCGTCGATGCCGCCGCCAGCGCCACGCTGGCCGCCCTGCTGCCGCATCTGGCTGCCAACGACACCATTCCGCTGATGGACCGCTCGGCCGTGGTAGCCGGTGATCTCAGCCGCCTGCTCGCCAACTACGACACCAGCAGCGCCGCCAATGGCAGCGTTGTCGGCACCGCCGCCGACAACGGCAAGGTGCAATCGCTGCTGCGCCGCGCGATGACCCTGCTGGGCACCCCGTACCGTTGGGGTGGCAGCAACCCGGACAGCGGTTTCGACTGCAGCGGCCTGGTCGGTTACGTGTTCCGCTCGGCCCTGGGCATCGAGCTGCCGCGCGTGTCGCGCGAGATGGCACACGACGACAACGCCGAACTGATCAACGACCGCACCGCACTGGCTGCCGGTGACTTGGTGTTCTTCGGCCGCAAGGGCCGCGTCGACCACGTCGGCATCTATGTTGGCGATGGCCGCTTCCTGCACGCACCGAGCTCCGGCAAGGACGTCCGCGTGGACACCCTGCTCAGCGGCTACTGGGGCAACAAGTTCATGCAGGCCCGCCGGGTCGATCTCTGATCTGACCGGTTGGCGCTACCGCGCCGCCTCACACGAGAAAGCCGCTGCCCTGCAGCGGCTTTTTTGTTTGCGCCCCCACTGGGTGCCGACCTTGGCCGGCACTGCGCCACCTGCCCCAGTGGGTGCCGACCGTTGGTCGGCACTGCGGCCATCCACGCATGGCGTGGATCTACCGGGGACCTACCCTGATCGGCACCGCGCCAGTCAGCTCCAAAACAAAAAGCCCGCCGTTCAGGGCGGGCCTTTCATCTCCACGCAACCTCAGGCGCGTGGCGGTGTCGGGTCGGGATCATCCACACCCACATTGCTGGACGGGTTGTCATACACCGCCTGGTCAAGCAGGCCGGTTTCCTTGGCCACGATCACCGGCACCAGCATCTGGCCCGTCACATTCGTCATCGTACGCATCATGTCCAGGATGCGGTCGATGGCATACAGGTAGCCGATGGTCTCCAGCGGCAGGTTGGCTGCGCTCAGCACCACCGTGGCCATGATCACCGCGGTACCCGGCACGCCGGCGGTACCGAAGCTGCCCAGCACCGAGGCAATCAGCACCACCACGTACTGCTCCGGGGTCAGCGGCACACCGCTGTACTGCGCGATGAACACCGCGCACAGCGCCGGGTAGATCGCGCCGCAGCCATCCATCTTGATGCTGGCACCCAGCGGCACCGCGAACGAACCGTAGTCCTTGTTCACGCCCAGGTTGTGGGTGATCGAGCGCAGCGCCACCGGCATCGCTGCGAAGCTGGACGAGCTGACGAAGGCGACCTGCATGCCCGGCGCCGCGCCACGGAAGAACTTCAACGGGTTCAGGCCGTGCGCCAGCAGCAGTGCGCTGTAGACCACCACGATGTGCAGGGCGCAGGCCACGTACAGCGCCAGCACGAAATGCCCCAGCGGCAGCAGCTTCTCGAAGCCGTAGCTGCCGACCAGGCCGGCGATCAGGCCGAAGGTACCGATCGGGGTGACTTCCAGCACGAAGCGGGTCACCTGGATCATGATGTCGCTCATCTGCCCGACCAGCTTGCGCGCCTCGGTCACCTTCTCGCCCAGCTTGACGATGGCAAAGCCCACCAGGCCGGCGAAGAAGATCACCGGCAGGATCGAGCCGCGACCGGCAGCCAGCACGGTCTCACCGGCCGCATTGACCTTGGTGCCGATGCCGGACAGCGCGTAGAAGACATTGGCCGGCACCACGTCCAGCAGCACCTGCACCACGCTGGGCACTTCGCGCGGCACGTAGTTGCTGGCCATCGACAGCTGCAGGCCACCGGCGCCGGGCTGCAGCACGGTACCCACGCCCAGGCCGACGCACACCGCCAACGCGGCGGTGATCACGAACCACAGGAAGGTGCGGCCACTGAGCGCGGCGACCGACTTCTGGCCGTGCAGCGACGAGATTGCGTTGATGACCGCGAAGAACACCAGCGGCACGGCGATCATCTTGATCAGGGTGACGTACAGCTCGCCGAGCGGGCCGAACCACGTTTCCGCGGCCGGGCCGAGCGCCCAGCCGGCCAGCGCGCCGAGCACGAAGCCACCGACCACGCGCTGCCAGAATGGAATCCGCAGCCAGGCAGAGACCAGCTTCATAGGCAATCCAGAGGGGAAGGAAGGGATGCTGGCACGATAGCCCAAGGCGGCCCGCAGAACGACCGCCCGGCCGGCAAATCAGTGTGTCATCGGCGTGCCTTGCGAGGGCGGGCATAATGAACGTCCCGTTACAGTTTGTGAGATCCCAGCGTCCATGCGCCGTTCCGTCTCCCTGTTGGCCGCCTGCGCCACCACCCTGCTGCTGGGCGCCTGCGCCAGCACCGCCCCCGCGTCCGCCCCGGCCGGCCTGAAGGTCGCCGTCGACCCCGTTGCCCATCCGGCCGGCGAGACCCCGCAGTGGTGGTACCGCAGCGGCGCCGCCCAGGCCGCCGCCAACGGCGCGATGTCCGGCAAGGCCAAGAACGTCATCCTGTTCCTCGGCGACGGCATGAGCCTGACCACGGTGGCCGCCTCGCGCATCTACGAAGGCCAGCAGAAGGGCGGCTCAGGTGAAGAGAACCTGCTGTCCTGGGAGCGCTTCCCGGCCACGGCCTTCAGCAAGACCTACAACACCGATTCGCAGACCCCGGATTCGGCCGGCACCATGACCGCCATCACCACCGGCGTGAAGACCCACATGGGCGCGATCGGCGTCAGCGCCGGCAGCCGCACCGACTGCGCCGACAGCCTGTCCAAGGGCCTGCTGACCTGGCTGCAGCTGGCCGACAGCGCCGGCCTGGCCACCGGTGTGGTGTCCACCGCACGCCTGACCCATGCCACTCCGGCCGCCACCTACGCGCACTCGCCCGAGCGCAACTGGGAAAACGACACCGACCTGACCGAAGCCGCGAAGGCCGCCGGCTGCAAGGACATCGCCCAGCAGCTGCTGTCGACCTCGCGCTATGGCCGTGGCCCGCTGGTCGCCCTCGGCGGTGGTCGTGGTGAGTTCACCACCGTGGAAGAGCGCGATCCCGAGTACGACGACAAGGTCGGCCAGCGCCTGGACGGCCGCAGCCTGGTGCAGGAATGGCAGCAGGCGCATCCGCAGGGTGCCTACGTGTGGAACAGCAAGCAGCTGGCCGCCGCCGCGAATGCGCCGGCCATCCTTGGCCTGTTCGAGCCGGACCACATGCGCTACGAATACGAGCGTCCGCAGGATCCGGGCGGTGAGCCGAGCCTGGCCGAACTGACTGCCGCCGCGATCAAGAATCTGGCCAAGCACCAGGAAGGCTACGTGCTGATGATCGAAGGCGCGCGCATCGACCACGCCAACCACAGCGGCAACGCCTACCGGGCGCTGACCGAGACCGTGGCGCTGTCCGACGCGGTGCGCGTGGCCAACGAACTGACCTCGGCCGACGACACCCTGATCATCGTCACCGCCGACCACTCGCACACCCTGAACTTCGTCGGCTACCCGGCGCGCGGCAACCCGATCCTGGGCAAGGTGAAGGACAAGGGCGGCGAAGATGGCGCCGGCAAGCTCGACTACGCGCTGGACGGCACCGGCCAGCCGTACACCACCCTGAGCTACGCCAATGGCCCGGGCCATACCGGCAGCAGCAACCAGCAGCCGGCCGGTCCGAAGCGTTACCCGCACAACCCGAGCAGCTTCGAACCGGCCAACGGCCGCCCGAACCTGCGCGAGGTCGACACCGAGCATCCGGACTACATGCAGGAAGCACTGGTGCCGATGAAGTCCGAGTCGCACGGCGGCGAAGACGTCGGTATCTGGGCACGCGGCCCGGGCAGCAATGCGATCCGCGGCACGCTGGAACAGAACGCGATCTACCACATGATCGTGCAGGCCACCCCGGCCCTGCGCGAACGCCTGTGCCAGGCCGGCACCTGCGATGACAGGGGCGTGCCGGTGCAGCTGCCGGCGCCGACCGCATTCGAGCGCAAGGCCGAGGCCAAGTGATCGTGAGGCAGGCCTACCCTGCTCCTGCCAGCGGCCGCTTCGCGCGGTCGCTGGTCCTGCTTGGCGTGCTGGTCAGTGCCAATGCAGCGGCACAGGCACCGGCGTGCAAGCTGCTGACCGACGAACACGGGTTGTGGCCGCTGCCCAACTGCGAAGTGGTCGATCACCGGCCGAAGATCAGTGCCGACACCTTGAAGGACCTGAATTACGACGACCATGGCCTGGCCGTGGTGTACGCCGACCAGGGCTTCCACTACGTCAACCGCAAGGGCCGCAGCCTGCCGGTACTGACCTGGGACAACGGTCCGGAAACACCGCAGGAAGGCCTGCTGCGCGCCCGCGTCGGCAACCGCGTGGCCTACTTCGATCTGAAGTTCCGCCAGGTGGTGCCCGGCACCTTCGATTTCGGTTGGCCGTTCCAGGATGGCGTGGCCGAAGTCTGCAATGGCTGCCGGCGCGGCACGCCGGATGCCGATGGCCACACGCCGATGGAAGGCGGAGAGCGGTTCCGCATCGACCGTTCGGGTCGTCGGGTAAAGTAGGGTTTTCGGCAGGGCTGCGCCCTGCACCTGCAGACGCAACGGCAACGGCCGAAGCAACAGCGTGCATTCCGTGGGATGGCGGGGCACTGTGGGTTTGCGGGGACGGCGCAAGTACGTCCATGTAGCCTTGATCGCCGCATCCATGCGGCTCACACCCCGCAAACCCACAGTGCCCCGCCTTCGACA